>DBGGTD010000065.1:0-4433 GCA_051162585.1 Elainellaceae cyanobacterium | reverse complement strand
CTTCTCAGCGTATTCTCATTTAAGGATTCAAAAAAAGATTAATCTTATTGAAACTCATTGTCAAGTAAATTATTGCAGAAACGTATACTTTGCAGTTCGATCCAATGTTGATGGAGTCTCTCTAGGAAATAAGCACTTTTTTGCTGATTGAGCAGAAATAGTAGTTGGCTCAAAATCCAGACAGCCGATGGCTTCTTCCGACAATGCTTTGCAAGGATGCACCGTACACTTCAGGCGATAGTCTCCCGTGAAAAAGGCGCAACGACTACAAGGAACTTGATGCAAGCGCTGCAATCGTCTCGTTCCATCGTGAACTGCAACACAAATCGCTGTGATAAACGAAATTAACCCCACGCTAATCAGAATAGGACACAAGTGAACTATAAATAGGCTGGGCGATCGCAAAAAATCTGCATCAGGCATGATCACCTCCCAAAATAGGCGAGAATTGAATACTTGCTTACACGTCAATCTTGCTAGATTTCGAGCAAATAGAAGGGAAGAAACGGGAGCTATAGAGCAGGAGAAATCCGCCTCTATTCTCCCGATACTCCTATCACATAAATTACAAAGACAGAGAAGGCTAAATTGCAAAGTCCTGCTTGAGTTGAGAAACCCAGGCTTGGATGCGCTCATCGGTCAAATCTGATTGGTTATCCTCATCGAGCGCCAAGCCTACAAATTTTCCGTCTCTCAATGCTTTCGATTCACTAAAGTCATAGCCGTCTATAGACCAGTAGCCCACTGTTGTGCCACCTAGAGACGAAATTTTCTCCTCTAAGATGCCCATCGCGTCTTGAAAGTTGTCGGCATAGCCAATCTGATCACCGGCTCCGAAGTAGGCAACTTTCTTGCCACTAAAGCTGAGGTCGTCAAGTTCATCGTAGATACCCTCCCAGTCGCTTTGCAGTTCACCAATATTCCAGGTCGGACAGCCAATGATGATGTTTTCGTAGGCTTCAAAGTCGCTCAATTCTGCATTAGCAATATCATGAAGCTCGACTATACCGCTTCCACCCAATTCTTTTTGAATCATTTCTGCAGCAGTTTGTGTGTTTCCGGTTTGGGTGCCATAAAATAGACCAATTTTTGCCATTGTTTTACCTGTTGATAGTCTGCTAATTGACTAGTTGTAGTGTTCTCAACTCTCAACGGCATTTAATATTATCTGGTCGTACAGATCAGTTAAGTCAGGCGATCGCCCTTTCGAGCATTCGCGTTTAACCAGCGTAAGTTGCTAGCTTGAAATCGTTCAAGATTTGGCATCTCTTGCCAGCACTTGGGACAAAACCAATAGACACTATTTCTAGAAATGTGTCGAAGTAGTGTTCCAGAGCAAAATGGACAGTCCATAGTCGAGCGACCTTAAAGGAATGGGAGAGGAGATAGAAGTTCTTAATCCTCTCTCAATTTAGGTGGAGGAATCACGATTCAACGGCGCTCAATGCTTCTTCAACTCGTTTGAAATCAAAGCCCATCGCTCGGAGTGCGTGCCACAAATGCCCTTGCAAGAAAAAGAAAGCTAAGAAAAAGTGAGCATTTGCTAGCCAACAACGTGACGTGTGTGCACCGAGAGGAAGGTTGATGGTATCTGCAAAGTAAGGAGCAATTCCGAGTTTTACTTCCAATGGAGGTCCATAAAACTCAACTGGATATGCCAGTGTATTGACTGCACAGAAATAGGCAGCAACAAACCCTGCCAGTGCGATTCCTCCCAATGAATAGGATAAGATTGCTTCTCCTGAAAACGTCAGCACTTTTTTTGCCCAATCGAGCGGTGGCACAAGAATATGCCAGACGCCACCTGCAATCAGCATGACGCCTACATAGATATGTCCGCCCACTAAATCTTCTAAACTGCTGATACTCGCAAAATGAGTTTGATAACCATAGATAACTAATGGATCGAGAGTCGGTTGGGTAATGATGCGAACCGTTTGAGTGGTTGCATCATAAAGCCCACCCCAAACCATCGCTTTGGCAACCAGCAACAAGGCACCTGCGCCTAAGAAAAGTAAATGGTGTCCTAAAATCACCCCCAGCTTTTGAGGATCGTCCCAATCAAAATGAAACATCCTAGCACGTCCTTTAGCCGTGCTGAGATCAGCGGGAGCCTTGAAAGCGTGAAACAGAGCACCTGCTCCGAATACGGCTGATGAAATCAAATGCACTGCACCGACCACAAAGTAAGGATAGGTATCAACGATTTCCCCTCCGTCTCCGACACCTAAGCCTAGGGTAGCCAAGTGTGGCAAAAGGATTAGCCCTTGTTCTCCCATGGGTTGTGCTGTGTCAAACCACGAGATTTCAAATAGCGTGAATGCGCCCGCCCAAAAGGTAATTAGAGCCGCTTGAGCAACATGTGCCGCGATAAATAAACCGGAAAGGTCGGCAAATCGCGCATTACCAGCCCACCAGTCATAAGTAACACTCGGATTGTCGTAAGTTTGCATAACAAACTATGTCCTCAAAGTGAACACGAAATGAGTTATTGAAAATAAAACTCAATAAGCAAATTGCAACATAATTCAGAATAATTCTCAATAGGAAAAGATTAATTTTCTTTAAGCTTGCAGCCAGCTTGACTACAATATCTTCTAAGAAAATTGTCCTCTTAAAGATGCTATTTGTTGAGTCATGTATCGTGAAATCTGACCTTCGGCTAAATGAAAATCGATTGCAAGAATGGAACTCGGCATGCCCAATCAAGTCGAAGGGAAGTATTTAAAGATATAGAAAAATTGCCCAGCACATTTCTCCGAGACAAAGGAGACTTTACAAAATACACGCAATCGACTGTAGATCCTCAAATACCAGACCCTATTTGGAGTCATGGAAGTAGACATTCCATAAAATCCACGCAGATAGAGCTAAAAATGCTGCAATCAATAGCCAGTGACTCCATTGCTGAGGATCAAACTCTGATTCACTCATGGTATGAATAGCCAACAGTTGGCGGTCATTAAAAAAAATCAATGACTAAGAATAACAGCAAGTAACAAGTACTATTCTTCATCAGACGGTTGAGAATCTGATGAGCCTGGAGATTCCGAGGCAGGTTCAGGGCTAGCAGATGGCTCACTTCCGCTAGCTGAGGGTTCCGAAGTTGCTCCAGGTTGAGAGGGCGGCGGTTGCGGGGGTTCTGCGGGAGATTCGGGCGAAGGTTCCATTCGAGAATTTGAAGAGGAACCTGAAGGTTCCTCTGAGTCGGGGGATTCATTCGATGCGGGAGATTCTGGAGAAGTCGGTGGGACGGAAGCAGGATTCGTAGTTGCTTCATCAGAATCATTAGAAGCTGCTGATTCAGGTGATTCCTCGGCTGCCGATTCAGGTGATTCTTCCGATTCAGTAGATGCTGTTGATGGACTTTCGTCTGATTCGTCGGTTACAGTATCGTCAGCGGGGATTTCAACTGACTCGCGATCGCCCCCTTCTCGTGCCCGACGATTTAAATCTGACCCTTCGATTGTCATTACCACACTCACCACCACGCCACTTGCGCCATCTGTGATGGGTTGAAACCGCCAGCGATTTCTTACCGCCGACAATGCCGCTTGATCAAGGGCAGAATTGCCACTCGATCCGACCAAGCTTGCACTCGATACGCGACCATTGGCGCTGACATCTACCATAATATTTACAGTTCCCTCTGCACCTGCATCGAGGGCGCTGCGTGGGTAGTTGGGCTTCGGACAACTACGGCAGGCAACCGTGCGTGAACCACGACTATTTTCGGAAGAGTCTGAACTGGGCGGACCCGAACGAGCAGCAACCTCGGTATCGTCTTCACTGCGATCGCCCGATGAATTCGGTTCTTCAGAATTGGTCGTTCCAGAATTAGTTGAGCGGGACGGACGACCATCGCGTGATGCCGAGCGCTGCTGCCGTCGTTGACGGATAGTTTCTAATAGCTCATCAAGCTGTTGAGTATTTTGCTCCTCAACAAGCTCTGGTTCATCTTCGATCACCTCATCCACTGGAACCGGATCTGGTTCGTCAGGATCAGGACTTTCTTCCGGTTCATCCGGCGTGACTGGCTCAACAATACTAGACGTTGGTTCTGAATCAGACTGAATCGCTTGAGGTGCAGCAGCTTCAGGACTATCTGACGTCTCTTCATCGAGAACTGCTGTTTCCGGCTCGGTTTCAACAGGCTCGGTTGGCTCCGTCACCACCACTTCAATCTGGGCGGGTTCAGCGGGCGGCTCGTTCCACGCCATCCAAAGCAATATAGGAAGGATACCGATGTGTATTAGCACCGAACTAGCAATGCCGCACAACACAATCGGATTTGAAATCCGTGTTTCTCTTTCCCGCTGCCGAGCGGCTGTCTGTGAGATGCTCATCCTAATTGAAGATAAATTTCAAGTAGATAAAGATTAATTTATTGAATTTATTATCAATTGACTAGATTAGATTATGCTGCCCTGATG
>DBGGTD010000064.1:0-2911 GCA_051162585.1 Elainellaceae cyanobacterium | reverse complement strand
CGTCAGCGATATGCCTCGGTGTGATGTGGTCATTGTGGCGCTCAAAACCACTCAAAATTATTTGCTCCCTGATCTGTTAGCGCCCGTTCTTAAGAATGATGGCGTTGTGCTGGTCTTGCAAAACGGCCTCGGAATTGAAGATCACGTTGCGAATATTGTAGGAGCACATCGAGTCATCGGAGGGGTTTGCTTCATCTGTTCTAATAAGTTGGGTCCGGGGCACATTCGCCATCTAGACTACAAGGCGATCGCCCTCGGAGAGTATGCACCCAACTATGAATCGCGGGGTATTAGCGATCGCATGAGCGCTATTGCCCAAGACTTTAATCGGGCTGATATTCCCATTGACCTATCGCCCGATCTGCTGCTCACTCGTTGGCAAAAACTCGTGTGGAATATTCCGTTTAATGGACTATCTGTCGTGCTCGATGCGACGACACAAGAGATGATGGCAAATCCAAGTTCTCGCAAATTGGCGGAGCAACTTATGGGTGAAGTGGCAGATAGTGCGAACGCTTACGGTCGTCCTATCTCAGATGAGTTTGTGCAGAGGATGATCGATCACACCGATAACATGACGCCCTATCGCACGAGCATGAAGATTGACTACGACAAACGTCGCCCCTTAGAAATAGAGGCGATTGTGGGTCATCCGCTGCGGTTTGCTCATCAAGCAGGTGTATCAGCCCCCCGCATCGAGATGCTATATCATCAACTCAGTTTTTTAGATAAACGAAATCGATGAAAAACTGGGCGATCGCCAACCCCGTCCAACGTTGCGTTAAGATGCGTCAGGCGAATCGTCCGGTGGCGCGGCAACTGCCTCTGGCTCTTTTTCTTTTTCACCCTCCTCAGCCTGCTGGCGCTTTTTGCGATCTGCTTTGAGTACGTCCTCAAGAACGGCCTGAGCCTGAGAAATTTTTTCCAGATTACTGCGATACAGTTCTAAATCTTTTTGAACCTTTTCGGCAGAGATCTGGATGGCTGAGCAGACCTTCGCTAAAGCATCATCTCGACGGGCCTCGTCGTTGACTACATCAGCATCAATGATTTCTAGCAAGCTATACAAGCCAATCGAAAAAAGACGGCTGTACTTGAAACTAGAGTTATCCTGGATGCCTTTGAGGATAACAAATAGTCCTTGCGGGTCTGAATCCCCAAGATTCTCTACTTTGGACATAAACTCATCAACCGTCAAAGCACTTGCCTCGGCTTTGACGTGTTCCACATCATGCCGATATTGCTGAGGGTCATGCTCGATCGCACGACACAGTGCGTTGAAGATCGAGTCTCGGTCATGCTCGGGTCGATACCCTTTCATGAACCGGTCAAAGGTTGTAGTAACCCCAAGGGCATAGATGGGATCGTAGCGAAAGTCCACATTGACGGACAGCAGGTGCATTTCTACCATCAGCTCTTCAACCACCCGACGGTAAATAGAGTTGACGGGTCGAGTGTGAATGGTATAGAAGGCTCGCTTGGTGTCTGAAACAGTGCGGATAGTATTCACAAGAGATTCTGAAGATCACGTGATCTTATTGTCTCGCTTAGAGAGCAGTTTGCCAAGATAGAGATTATGACGATCTATCCAGCAATGCTGCGAGGCAGAGTTCTCAGCGCTTCTTCTTCAGTATCAAAAATCTCAAATACAGAATCCATCATGGTGACTTCAAAGACGAGTTTTGCTTCTGGATGAAGATCACAAATGCGAAAACTGCCTTTTACCTTATCTGCATCTCTCATTCCCGCGACGAGTGACGTTAGCCCAGAACTATCAATAAAGTTTACCTGTCCTAAATTCACCACGATGTGGGAACTAACTTTAGAGATGCATTCTTGCAGCTTCAGGCGAAATTGCCATGCTGTCGTAATATCTAAACGCCCCGTTGGAGTTAAGACAATGACAGTTCTGCTATCAGGCGTCGTAAATGTCTTCTGATCCATGTAAATTTTCAAACCTCCCCTGCCGAAAAAAGCGGCTTGCACAAGCTAAACTTTTAGAGCGTTACTCGATAAATTATTCGAGTGTATGCAGCACTGATCCCACATTGAGAGCCGCTGATGGGGCACAGAAAACGGACTCTCCCTGATCGCACGCGTTAATCGCACGCATCAATCGCACATATAGCCGCAGTCGTTACAGCCAACCTTGATTGGGAGGGTTCCAGCCAAGGCTCACAGGTGATCGTGCAGACTTACGCTGTAGCTTAACTCATCTCAACTGGGCTTGCCAAAACTCAGGCAGCACCACGCGTGCAAACATCAACGCTCATGCACAATTGCTCACAGACGGCGGATGATGCGGCACTCTGTTGGGCTACTTGGGTTGAGGGGCTGACATAAGGCTCGGCGACAGAGCACGCGTTATACAAAGTGCGTTAGGACGAGTGCGTTAGGGATTATGGGTGTCTACATCCAGTGTGCCCAATCTTGGGGCTTTAAGAAAACCTCGTAGAGTTCTGATTCAGGAGTATTAGGTTCGGGCTGGTAGCCATATTCCCAACGGACGAGTGGTGGTAATGACATGAGAATAGACTCGGTGCGTCCGTTCGTCTGCAAGCCAAATATAGTTCCTCGGTCATATACCAGATTAAATTCAACATAGCGCCCCCGACGATAGAGCTGGAATTGGCGTTGGCGATCGCCATAATCTATGTCTTTACGTGTTTCAACGATGGGGACGTAGGCGGGTAAAAAGGCATGTCCACAGTCTTGTATAAAGTCAAAGAGATGCTCCCAAGACCTAGGCTCAATATCACCGACAGAATTGCTGTGATGTGCGGCAGGTCCATTCTCATCGGGTCCGCGATAGAGGCGACCTCGTGTGCCATCCTGATAATCAAAAAATAATCCGCCGACCCCCCGCATTTCTTGACGATGTTTGATGTAGAAATATTCGTCGCACCAATGC
>DBGGTD010000063.1:0-3657 GCA_051162585.1 Elainellaceae cyanobacterium | reverse complement strand
GTCTTTGCCTATTGTTGCGATTATTGGACGCCCCAATGTGGGCAAATCAGCGCTTGTGAATCGGTTGGCAGGCAAACGGGATGCCATTGTGCATGATGAACCTGGGGTAACGCGCGATCGCACCTACCGTCCAGGGTTTTGGCAAGACCGAGATTTTGTTGTGGTCGATACGGGGGGGCTCGTATTTGACGATGATACCGAGTTTTTACCACTGATTCGAGAGCAGGCGATGATGGCCTTGGCTGAAGCAAGCGTCGCAATTATGGTGGTTGATGGTCAAGATGGGCCCACTGCGATGGATGAGGCGATCGCCACGTGGCTTCGGCAGCAACCAGTGCCCATAGTGCTTGCCGTCAATAAATGTGAATCTCCAGAACAGGGGATCATCCAGGCTGCTGAATTTTGGAGTCTTGGGCTAAGTGAGCCCATTCCCATATCGGCAATTCACGGCAATGGCACGGGCGACTTGCTTGATGAGGTGATTGTTCATCTGCCGCCGGCTGACGATCTGCCCGAAACGGATGAAATTCGTGTGGCGATTGTAGGCCGCCCAAATGTCGGCAAGTCGAGCCTACTCAACGCATTTGTGGGCGAAAACCGAGCCATCGTCAGCCCCATTTCAGGCACGACGCGAGACACTATCGATATGGTGGTCGAACGCAACGAGCATCGCTATCGACTAATTGACACAGCGGGCATTCGCAGGAAGAAAAACGTTAACTACGGCCCCGAATTCTTTGGCATCAATCGATCATTTAAGGCCATTCGTCGGGCAGATGTGGTGTTGTTGCTCATTGATGCCGTTGATGGCGTCACCGATCAAGATCAGAAACTAGCGGGTCGCATCGCAGAAGACGGGCGGGCATGTGTATTAGTGGTCAACAAATGGGATTTGATTGAAAAAGATTCGCACACCATCTACGACCACGAACGACGGGTGCGCGATCGCCTTTACTTTGTCGAATGGGCAGACGCGATTTATGTCAGTGCTCTCACCGGACAGCGGATCGAAAAAGTGCTTGATTTGGTTAATGCTGCCGCGGAGCAACACCAACGTCGGGTGACAACCTCTGTGATTAACGAGGTGCTCGAAGATGCAGTAAGCTGGCACACACCGCCAACCACCCGACAAGGTAGACAAGGCAAGATTTACTATGGCACCCAGGTGAGTGCTCGTCCCCCCGCTATTGCCCTGTTTGTGAATGATCCCAAACTATTCAATGAAAATTATCGGCGCTATATTGAACGACAGTTCCGAGAGCAGTTAGGATTTACCGGAACTCCTATTCGCTTACTGTGGCGGGGTAAAAAAGTCCGCAATTTTGAGCGAGTCACGGCGAATCGAGCCACCCGAGTGTAATACCCTCGTCACGTTTGCCTGCTAATCATGGATTTATTGCGCTCCCTCCCTATTGGGCTCTATCTCGAAGAACCGATCACCTGGCTTCATCGAATTGACCCACGGGTTAAGTTGGCCTGGCTACTTGGGTTTCTCCTTGCTCCCATTGGAGCAAATCCAATCTGGCGCATCGGGCTCGTTGTTTCGCTATTAGTGCTCACGCTGACGGCCCAGATTCCCTGGCGGGTATGGCGGCGGCAAATCGGGCTGTTGATGATCTTTGGGCTACTGCTGTTTGTGATTACAATGCTAGCTCCTGATGGGGTTGATGTTGACCATCAGCCTCGGCTGCCCGATCATGAGCTCGCTATAGCGACTAGCCCATCTGCGATCGCCTCCTCGTCTCAGCCAGAATCCTCGAACTCGACAGAGGCTGACGATAATTCGCTACCCCCTCTTTCACAGCCGACCGATTATCAGTATGTCTTGTTTCATCGAGGCATTATTCTGATTACGCGGCGATCGCTTGAGTTAGCAATTCGGGTGGCGACCCTAATGTTTACGTTGCTTTACAGCACAAATCTATATCTACTCACCACTGCTCCCGAAGAAATCACCGCCGGGCTTGAAAATCTAATGCAGCCCCTCAAGCGATTCAACGTGCCCGTTACCGAAGTGATTCTTACCCTGACTCTGGCATTGCGGTTTATTCCACTCGTTCTAGAAGAGGTTCAGAATCTCGTGCGCTCCGTACGAACTCGCGCCATCAACTGGAAAAAGTTAGGCGTGCGAGGCACCACTCAGGTATGGATTGTGGTTGCAGAAAAGTTAATTGAGAACCTTTTGTTGCGAGCTGAGCAAATTGCTAGCGCTATGCAGGTTCGAGGCTTTACTAGCCCAAACCAGCACCAAGTTCGGTGGTACCAATTTCGACTTAGACGAATTGACTGGCTTTTACTGCTAGGATTGGCCGTTTTTTGGGGTGCTCGGTTCACCTGGCGATAAGAAGATTCGGGTTTTGCTTAACAAAACCCTCTCAATTTTGCGAATTTTGGTAGCAATAGAGCACACTTTCACATAAAGTAGTTGGAAAGCTTAATACTCAACCTTGGGTCGCATTAATGCATCGATTGCACCATTGCTATCCAACGCGTTTGATCCTGAGACGAGATCTATTTCTATTGTTTGGCGCAAACGTCTGACGAAAATTGTTCTGATCCGACGTGCTTCATTCCGCTACTAGTCCGAGCCCAAATAGTACCGACCTCTCGTGTTACCTCGTGTTAAGAAAGAGATAAAAACTATACATACGATTTATTCCGTTGCTTAGTTTTTTCCTGAAAAATAGCAAACAATGTCGATTTACCCCTCTGGTCAACCTCATGATTTTCTCTACAACGCATCACACCGCCTCTTCCGCCCAGTCAGTGTCTGCAATGAGTAGTAGCGAAACATACCTCAACCATCCAACATTCGGCTTGCTATATCGAGTCTGCATCGTTGAGGACAATCAAGAACTGTTTGCGACTCTCTATGCTCAACGGCTGTTTTTTTTGGTTAAGACAAGTGCCGAAGGGATCCAATTTGATCCCGTTAGCCGCACCGATGCTCGCATTGTCGTAGAAAATCGCCTCCGCAATCTCCGCCGCATGGGGCAAGGACACGAATATAGCCAGCTTCAGATCGCGCACAAACGCACGTTTCAATGACGGATTCTTTTTCTTCGGTTCAAGCGATCGCCCACCGCGTCCATCAAATTCGTCAAACAATTCCTAATAGAGTCCGGTTGATCGCTGTCACTAAGCAAGTTTCTGTAGACGCAATGCGGGCAGCTTATGATGCCGGTATCAGAGACTTCGGTGAGAATCGGGTGCAAGAGGCGATCGCCAAACAAGACCAACTCCGAGATCTACCAGACATTACGTGGCACCTGATTGGCCATCTTCAGAGCAATAAAGTGCTCAAAGCTCTCCAGCATTTCACCTGGATTCATTCTCTCGATAGTCTAAAGCTCGCATTGAGATTAAACCAGCTTGCGGCTGACTTACACTGTAAGCCCACCGTCTGTCTTCAAGTCAAATTCTTGCCTGACCCCAACAAATATGGCTGGATGATTGACGAACTTTGGGCAGATCTGCCCAAACTTGACCAGTGCAACCACCTTAATATTGTCGGACTCATGGCGATTCCCCCCTATGGTTTAGGGGCAGATGATACGTTGTCGGTATTTACTCAGGCCCGCAAGTTAGCTAAGACAATCAGCCAGCAGGAGTGGAGCACTATTCAAATGAATCAACTCTCCATGGGAATGTCTGAAG
>DBGGTD010000062.1:0-16684 GCA_051162585.1 Elainellaceae cyanobacterium | reverse complement strand
GGGACAGACTCAGGTTCACCTTCCAGTTGAACATTCACTCCGTCGCCAGTCCGGGCATATTTTTCACCCAGATTTAGCTCAATCCAACTGACGTTGTTGAAACTCTGCGACTGGATGTTGCTTTGAAGACCTGCAAGCAGCATCCCAGATGAGGTGGTGCCATTGCTAAAGCCGATAGTATAACTCGTGCCGCGATCGCCCTTAAGATATTCAACATCGAACCATCGGACATTAAGAAGGTCTAGCGTACTGGCAAAATTAAACCGAAACGTACCCACCTCTAGCTGGCCTTGTTCAAGTTTGGGATCAACCCCGTTTGATTTCATGGCAACGGGGCGAAACCAGTAATCACCCGTTTCATCTGCGGTGCCGATATCTTTTGACAAAAATTGAACTCCGCCGTAGGTGTTGGCGGTGCCAAATTTGTCGACAAACAGACGACTCCGAGTGCCCGTTGAGCTATCGACCAAGCTGTCGACCGAGCCAAGGAGCGGATCTAGCGAAAGATAAGAGCATCCGCTGCCTAAACAGTTCCCGAGTCCAACATTGACTTCTCCCTCCTGTTGAGGAACCAATGAGAATGCAGATGCTGGAGATGCAAAGAAACCGGCTGTGATCACGGAAGCTGCGATCGCCCATGCAATCACGCCACCTGAATTTGCGTTCAATTTAGAAATGTGCTGAAGCGTCATATAGGTAATGGTTCAAAAATAGATGGAAAACCGTGGATTCTAGTGAGGGGGAACCAACAGATACGACAATTGCGTTGGGGAATCCGCAATCGTCTGCAATTATCCGGAAACATACCGACTGAAACTCATCGACTCTGGTCAGAGTGGTTTGAATTGAGGGGGGCAGTGATGACAGGATGCAAGACAGTCGTAAACCGATATCAGCAGTATTATCTGTAACGTGTATCTAACCAGATAGATTATCCAGGATATTACTGATATCTTGAATCAAACGTATCGTGATTTATCCCGGCAGACTACTGTATTCGTAGCTAATTTAACGATTTCTTCATTGAAGATGACATTTTAAGAACGGACAATGAGGGGCTTCCAACTCCTCAAACAAAATACTGAAATAAAGTCTAAATCAATGTAATTTATATGAATAGTCTGCGTAATATTACGGATGTTGTGCTGGCGACCTGATAGCCGACATAGTCTGATAGCCGACATAATATAGCGATCCTAAATCGCTTGTGAATTGTGTGTGAGCGGTGGGGCGGGCGCCGCCCGCCCCACCGCTCACAACCCATCTGGGATTGCTATAGCCGACATAGTAATAGTTATCGATGATTTAACTCTCGACCTTGCATCGATCTGCATGGTGATCGACGTTTAACCGTATAATTGACGGGCACTGGCGCATTAATACTCTCTAGTTTGGCGTGGACATAGAAGCACAACATACTCGGCAGGTGATCGGGATTGATTTAGGCGGATCGGCCATCAAGCTGGGACGATTTGACACAGCAGGTCATTGTCTTAAGTCGTTAACGGTTTCAACGCCACAACCGTCGTATCCTGAGGTGGTGTTAGAGGCAATGGCAGAGGCGATCGCCCATCTAGACCCAGCCTCCGATAGCCTTGCTATTGGAGTCGGCACTCCCGGCCCTGCCGATTCAGCAGGTCGGATTGCCAGAGTCGCCATCAATTTGCTGGGTTGGGCTAACGTGCCCATTGCCGACTGGCTAGAAAAGAAAACAGGGAAGCCCACCATTATTGCAAATGACGCCAACTGTGCAGGGCTGGGTGAATATTGGGTAGGGGCAGGGCAGCCCTTTCAAAATCTCATCATGCTTACTTTAGGAACAGGCGTCGGCGGGGCGGTAATTTTAGACGGCAAGTTATTTGTGGGGCGAGACGGCACAGCGGGTGAACTTGGGCTGATTACCCTTGACCCGACTGGGCCTGCTTGTAACAGCGGCAATCGAGGGTCGCTAGAGCAGCATGCTTCGGTGCAAGCTATTCGTCGGCGTACTGGGCTAGATCCTGGAGAACTCGGTATCAGAGCTAAGGCGGGTGATCCCGATGCGATCGCCTTCTGGATAGAATACGGGCGTGACTTAGGAGCAGGCTTGGCAAGCCTCATTTATGTGTTGACTCCAGAAGCAATCATTGTGGGGGGAGGGATCAGTGCCAGCGCAGAGTTTTTCGTTCCGGCAGCCTGGGCGGAAATTGAACAGCGAGTATTGCCATCCTCTCGCTCTAACCTAAAACTATTACCTGCGGCCTTGGGTAGCCAAGCCGGGATTGTGGGAGCTGCAAAATTGGCATGGCAACATCTGAGACCATAACCCTTCATAATGAGAGTAAATCTCGAATTGAGTCGTCAACATCACGCAAATCTGACCTATGAACTACGTAATTGCCGTGTTGTCGGATCGAATTCAGGCAGAAGAGGTTTATTCTGCCCTTAAACGTGAAAAATTCTCGGCAGAACGAGTCAGTATCGTGGGAGATGGGTACGAGTCTGCCGATGCCTTAAGTATCGTCGATCCCAGCATTCAAGCTCGAAAACAGGCTCGATGGATGGCATACTGGCTGGTGCCATTCGGTTTTTTAGGGGGAGTTGCCTTTAACCTCGCCACTCAGTTTCAGCTATTTTCGTGGGCAGGCACGCTGGGCAACCAAATCATCGGCGGCCTCTTGGGGGCAATCGGAGGTGCAATGGGCAGTTTGTTTGTCGGCGGAGGCATTAGCATCGGTTTGGGCGATCGCGAGTCTCCTTCCTATCGAGAACACCTCAAAGATGGCAAATATGTGATTGTGGTTAATGGTCCGCCAAATCTAACCAACAAAGCCAATCGTATTCTGCGTCAGTTTGATCCAGAGGCAATTCAGGGCTACATCGACACTCAGCAAGTGTAACCTGCCAATCAATCGAATAATTTATTGCGTTGTTTGCTAGGAAACAAAATTGTGGTGACACAACATACAATACTTCTCAATGAAGCTGAGATTATTGGTCTAAGTCTTTCCTAGTGCTAGGGAGAAATCATCACATAGAGTACAATATCAGTACAATTTTGGTCCGATGGTTCCTTCGTCACATTTTTGATGGATAGATATGTCGCCAACGACATATTTTTTCATAAATTTCCGGTCAGTGCTTTGATTATCGCTTTGGCAACTGACCTAATATATGGCTAAATGGTCGGTGATTTGTCTGATACTCCCACTCCGTTTGCTGTTATGGGTTGCCAAACAAATTAGATGATCTGACGTCGGCTCATCTAGATTCAATCGAATTCAATTGGGTTGATAATCTACAAAGTGCAGATCAAATTACTGATTTATTGAATCAATCGACCGTAATATCGTTGTTCATCATTTCCTGTCTTCCAACTTTACGAATTTGTGTGGATCTAACATGCTAGATTTTAAGATCTCTTCAGATATATTGATTAGCGTTGCGACTGCCCCATTGCTCCTTGGCATCCTGGGAGGTAAAGTGCTAACGGAGTTGCTGTGTGATTTTGGTCAGGCAAGCGAAGAGATTTTTCGGGGCGATCGCCTTCCTATTCTCAATGTGTCACACCAGACATCAGATTCCAGTTCTGATCGGTAAGCATCAGGCATTCAACTACCAACAAACAGTCTGATTCTACGGCGATTTCATCGCCATATATTGTTTCAAGAAATAGACCCTCAAACACAATCGAATCAGTTAAACAGGATCAGCCATGAGTTCAACTCTCCACTCCCCTGATGATGCGTTTCGCTCTGGCGCACTCATACAACCCCGAGATGATCAATCAGGAATCACGTCGCCTTCTGTAAGCGATTTGTTCCTCCGTCATCGTCTCAAAATTGTGGAAGACATGTGGGGAGCTGTTCTTCTGCAAGAGTGCGGGCAACAGTTTGTCGAATTGCTACAGCAGTTGCGTGATATGTGTTCTCCTGAAGGACAAGCTGCTGAAGCAATTCGTTCCGATGTTTTAGAGGTTGTCGAAAGCCTTGACCTAAATGATGCGATTCGGGTCACTCGTGCCTTTGCGCTATATTTTCAACTGATTAACATCGTTGAGCAACACTATGAGCAGCGCGGGCAGCAGCAACAGTATCGTGCAGCTTATGAAAATGCATCCGATGATGCAGGTCGACAGGTTCGTTCCTTCTTCTCTTTCGATTCTGTCCCTCCTTACCTGGATGCTGAAGCCCAAGGCGGCATTCAAGCAGATTTGCTAGAGCGTAGTTTTCAAGAAGGGCTGTCTTCTCGGCGAGGATCTCGGACGTTTCAAGGGCTATTTCCTAAGCTGCGACGACTCAACGTTCCGCCACAGCATATCCAAAACCTCATCGACAAACTCGATATTCGACTCGTCTTTACCGCGCACCCCACGGAGATTGTGCGGCATACCATTCGTGGCAAGCAGCGCCGCATTGCGCGCATTCTGCGTCAGCTTGACCGCGTCGAAGAAGGAGTGCAAGCGGTGGATTGGTCTGAATCATGGGAAGCGGATGCTCTCAGAAATCAACTGACCGAAGAAATTCGACTGTGGTGGAGAACAGATGAGCTACACCAGTTTAAGCCGACTGTCTTAGATGAAGTCGACTATACGCTGCACTATTTTGAGGAAGTACTGTTTGAAGCTATTCCATTTCTGTATCAGCGTTTCCGTCGAGCATTGAAAGGGACGTTTCCGGAATTGCGTCCACCGAGCTATAAATTCTGCAAATTTGGTTCGTGGGTGGGATCAGACCGGGATGGAAACCCGTCGGTTACGCCTCAGGTGACTTGGAAAACAGCCTGCTATCAGCGCAATCTGGTGCTTAATAAATATATCCGCTCGGTTGATCAGCTCATCGGTCTTTTGAGTCTCTCTCTCCATTGGAGTGATGTGCTTCCTGACTTATTGGAGTCGCTAGAGCAAGATCAGACTCATATTCCTGATGTGTACGAAGATCTGGCAATTCGATATCGGCAAGAACCCTATCGTTTAAAGCTGGCTTACATCAAAAAGCGGCTGCAAAATACGTTAGAAAGAAGTCTTCAGCTCTACAAGGGAGATTGTTTTCAAGAGCAAACGCTTGAGATCAACCCAATGTTGATCTATCGGTCGGGAGCTGACTTTTTAGCAGAGTTGCGTCTCATTCAGCGTAATCTGACTGAAACAGGCTTGAACTGTCAGGATTTAGATAATTTGATTTGTCAGGCTGAAATCTATGGGTTTAACCTGGCTCATCTAGATATTCGACAAGAGAGCTCTCGTCACTCTGACACGCTCCATGAACTCATCGACTATCTCCAAATTTTGCCAACATCTTACAATGAGCTTTCGGAGGAAGAACGCATAGATTGGCTGGTGTCAGAATTGCAAACCCGCCGACCGCTCGTTCCAAACGAATTGCCGTTTTCAGAAAAAGCGAACGAAACTATCAAAACGTATCGCATGGTGCGCAAACTGCACCAAGAGTTTGGTCCTGACATTTGCCAGACGTATATCATTAGCATGAGTCATAGCGTCAGCGATTTGTTAGAGGTATTGCTGATGGCAAAGGAAGCGGGGCTTTATGATCCTGCAACAGGATCTGGAAGTTTGCAGGTTGTGCCGCTGTTTGAAAGGGTGGAAGATTTGCGTCGAGCCCCATCGGTGATGAAGCGTTTGTTTGACCTGCCCCTCTATCGCAACTTCTTAGCAGGGGGCTCTAAGGGGGCAGATGGCACGTCTGACTCTCCGATTTTGCCGGATTTGCAAGAAATTATGCTGGGCTATTCGGACAGCAATAAAGATTCAGGCTTCTTGAGCAGCAATTGGGAAATTCATAAAGCACAGCAGGCATTACAGCATACAGCTGAACCGTATGGGATCTCTCTGCGTATCTTTCACGGGCGTGGGGGATCGGTAGGGCGTGGGGGTGGTCCGGCCTATGAGGCGATCTTGGCGCAGCCTGGAAGCAGTATTGACGGGCGCATCAAAATCACAGAGCAGGGTGAAGTGTTGGCATCGAAGTACAATCTCCCTGAATTAGCGCTCTACAATCTAGAAACGGTGACAACAGCGGTCATGCAGGCAAGTCTGCTTCGCAATGGGTTTGATGATATTCAACCCTGGCACGAAATTATGGAAGAACTCGCAGTGCGATCGCGCGCCCATTACCGCAATCTCATCTATGAGCAGCCTGATTTTATCGACTTTTTCCATCAGGTGACTCCCATTGAAGAAATTAGCCAGCTACAAATTAGTTCTCGCCCGGCGCGGCGCGGAGGGGGCAAGAAGGATTTATCGGGTTTGAGGGCGATTCCGTGGGTGTTTAGCTGGACGCAGACTAGATTTTTGTTGCCGTCATGGTACGGCGTTGGCACTGCGATGGATGATTTTCTAAAAGAAGAACCTCAGGAAAATCTAAAGCTGTTGCGCTATTTCTACTACAAGTGGCCGTTCTTTAGAATGGTGATCTCGAAAGTCGAAATGACGCTCTCTAAGGTAGATCTTCAGATTGCCGATCACTATGTTCGTGAACTCTCTCAAGATGAAGATCGCGATCGCTTTGATCGAGTATTTGAACAAATTGCCCATGAATACTATCTCACGCGCGACCTAGTGCTCACTATTTCGGGCCACCAAAAGCTGCTAGACGGTGATCCAGAATTGCAGCGATCGGTTCAACTCCGCAATGCAACGATTGTGCCTCTGGGAGTATTGCAAGTCTCTTTGTTAAAACGATTGAGACAGCACAAAACTAGTACTGCGTCGGGCATTATTCGCTCTCGATATAGCCGGGGCGAACTACTCAGAGGTGCGTTGTTAACGATTAACGGCATTGCTGCCGGAATGCGCAACACAGGCTGATGGATAGCTTATCCATGCCGTTTTAACACCGGGTAGGGATATGCATTGTGATGTCCCTAATATAGCCCTACGGGCTTAGATTTGTGTGTAGAACCCGTGCGGCGCGCGGGTTCTACACACGCTCAGCGTCCTACCGCGAGAGCGTAAAGCTATAAAAAACAAGGGGCTTAAGCCCCTTGTCGTTAAGAGTATATGGATTCACCGAGAATCGGTATTAGCTTTGCTGGACGGGCTCTTTAGCGAGAAACTTCTCAAGTTCTGTGAGTGCTTCATCATCCATTTTGGTTTGCATTGGGCAAAACTTAGGACCACACATCGAGCAAAACTCTGCCGTCTTATAAATATCAGCGGGTAAGGTTTCGTCGTGATATTCTCGGGCGCGATCGGGATCTAAGGACAATTCGAACTGGCGATTCCAGTCAAAGTTATAGCGAGCTTCAGATAACTCATCGTCGCGATCGCGCGCATTGGGTCGGTGGCGTGCCACATCGGCTGCATGAGCGGCAATCTTATACGCAATCAACCCGCTGCGGACATCTTCAGCATCGGGCAAGCCTAGATGTTCTTTAGGGGTGACGTAACACAGCATAGCGGTGCCATACCAGCCCGCCATTGCAGCCCCGATTGCAGACGTAATGTGGTCATATCCGGGAGCAATGTCTGTCACCAAGGGGCCTAGCACATAGAAAGGAGCTTCAGAACATTCTTCCATCTGCTTACGAACGTTAAACTCAATTTGATCCATCGGGACATGTCCCGGCCCTTCTACCATCACCTGAACATCATGCTCCCAAGCGCGGCGAGTCAATTGCCCGAGGGTTTTAAGCTCAGCCAGTTGAGCCTCATCAGACGCATCGTGAAGACATCCAGGACGTAGGGAATCGCCTAAGCTAAATGAGACATCGTATCGCTTGAAGATTTCGATGATGTCCTGAAAGTGGGTGTATAAGGGATTTTGTTTGTGATGGTGCAGCATCCAACGGGCGAGAATTCCGCCTCCACGGGATACGATTCCGGTAATCCGATTACGCACTAGGGGCAAGTGCTCCATCAAGATTCCAGCGTGGATGGTTTGATAGTCAACTCCCTGCTGTGCATGCGTTTCAATGACATGCAGAAAATCATCAGGGGTCAGATTTTCTACATTGCCATGCACGCTTTCGAGCGCTTGATACACTGGCACCGTCCCGATGGGAACAGAAGACGCCTGGATAATGGCAGTGCGAATCGTGTCTAAGTCGCCGCCGCCGGTCGAAAGATCCATGACGGTGTCTGCACCATACTTCACCGCGAGCTTCAGCTTATTGACCTCTTCCTGGAGACCTGATGAATTGGGAGATGCGCCAATATTGGCATTGACCTTACATCGAGAGGCAATCCCGATGCACATGGGCTCAAGATTTGGATGATTGATATTTGCCGGAATGATCATGCGACCTCGGGCGACTTCGTCGCGAATCAGATCAGCCGGAAGATTTTCACGTTGAGCTACGTGTTGCATCTCCTCGGTGATGATTCCTTGACGAGCGTAATGCATTTGCGACACATTGCTGTGTCCGCGACGCTTCGCAATCCAATCTGCGCGCATATTAAGTTCCTCAGATAAACAGCTTCCCTCCGCTGGTATTAACCAGACTCAGGTTCTAAGGGACTCTCTCAGCCTGACGGTTTCAGGCACCCCTAGCTTGACTGTTAATATTATCACCAACTTTCGACGAGCTGGGCAATGTTCGAAAAACTTATAAGTTGCACACCAATACGTTGCACGCCAATCTTGCCCATTTTATTCGTCAGATTCGTCAGAGATGACCGGCTCATCAGAGCCTGCAATATAGCCCTACGGGCTCAGGTTTGTGTGTAGAGCCCCCGCGCCGCGGGGCTCTACACACGTTCAACGTCCTAACGCGAGCGCGTATGGCTATACCATGCGAGAGGCATCATCATTGGCATGATGGGGAGTGTTTCGACCGTAATCACATCACCTGATTGAATCTTGATTAAACAGTCAACACCTTGCCGCGAAGTCCAGTAGGGGCATCAATGCCATAGCGAGCGAGCAGCGTTGGCACAATATCATAAAGCTGTGCGCCGTCAAGCTGCTGTCCGCCTTGGGGATTTTGCGGATCGTGAAAAATCATCAACCCAAACGGCGCGTGGTTCGCATCATCGGGGCCGGTGTCGTTGTTTTGCGTATAGAAAGACCCCATGCCGACTGTGCCAATCGATCGCCATGCCAAGTCATCAAAATAGACCACCAAATCAGGCGCCATGCCGCGCACCCGTTGATAAATCTCTTGGGGCTTAAAGGGTTTGACATTGAGCGGATTGCCATTGGGATCGGGGAGCGTTTGAAGCTGCTCTGCTAGGTGCGATCGCACTTTCTCGTAGTCTGCGAGGGGAATCGTGCCCTGCGGTTCTCGTCCCTGCACATTTAAGAAAATTCGGGCATAGTAGCCACCTGCTCCCCAGGCTTGAGTTTGGCTCCAGTCTACCTCCAGCGCGTCGAGCGACGTGGGCTCATTGGGCGTGTCCTTCAGCGTGAGATAGCCATTAGCAATCAGCCATTCGTTGATGCAGATGCCACCCATCAGCGGACGCGCACCGTGGTCAGACACTACCAACACCGCTGTCTCGTTGCTGCATTGCGCCAGCAAATCGCCCACCCGCTGATCAACATGGCAGTAATAGTCATGAATGGCGTTGGCGTAGGGCGAACCGGGCTCATGTTGGGGATGGCGCGGGTCCATCGGCTTCCAGAAGGAATGATGGATGCGATCGACGCCCATATCGACCAGCATCAGGAAATCGGGAGAGTCTTGGCTAATAAGCTTTTCTGCCAGGGTAAAGCGCTGATCGCACAGAGCATAAATGTTTTGCAGAATGCGGTTTTTGTCTTCAGAGCGAAAATGGGGCACATCAAGCAGAAAATCAGGCATCCACTCATTGATTCGGATGGCGAATTCAGGCGGATGAGTGTAAGGGGCGTCGGTGTTGGGGGTGAGGAAGCAGGACACCATCGATCCGTTGACGTCGTAGGGGGGAGACGTGCCGGGAACGCTGAGAACGGCGACCGTCCAGCCCCGATCGCCTAAAATATCCCACAATCGCGGTACTTTCACAGCGCGACCATCTGCGATCGCCATTGCCCCATAGTCGCGACTCTTGCGATTGCGAAACCCATAGATGCCCAATTCACCCGGATCGCGACCGCTCATCATGCAGCTCCACGCGGGAACGGTGATCGCGGGAATGCTGCTTTCCATGCGTCCGTAGCTGCCGTTTGCCATCAGCCGAGACAGATTGGGCAGGTCGTCGCGCCACTGGTCGAAGACGAGCGACGGCTCCATGCAGTCTAGCCCAATGATCACGAGGCGCGGCGAGATCGAAGATTGAGGTGACATAAGGCGTATTGCGCTATGAGAGTACGAGGGAATGTAGGTTTACCCAACCATAGGCGACCTCGCTCAAACAAGCAGAACCCATTTGAATCTGGCGATCGCCAACGAGCAGCCCGCCCAAGGCTTGATAAAACTGACGCGCAGGACGGTTATCGGCTAAGACCCAAACCAGCATGGTTTGAATATCATACGTGAGCAACCGACGGGCGATCGCCCCCACCAATTCTCTACCGAGTCCGTGATGCTGATAGTCTGCCAAAATGTAGATTCCGCCCAGTTCTCCACGATATACCGGATGATGGTCACGCTCTGAGCCGCCACTCGCAAAGCCTACAACCTGCTCAGTCGGATACTCAACCACATACACAAAATGACGACTGGGCACAGGTCTAGGATTGGATGGATCGAGAAGCTGCTGCCAAAATTTTGCGCGGCGCTCGTAGGACAGGGTATCTAAAAACTCATCGGACAGGATGCAATGATACGCCGTTCGCCACGTCTCAACATGAACGCGGGCGATCGTAGGGGCATCAGACAACTGGGCAAGACGGAGTTTCATCGGCAGTCACATCAAACGCGCTGCCTCGCAAAGCAATGAACGTATCAGGTTTCGCCTGTGGGTTGAGGAGCACGATGTCGTAGATAAAGTGTAACAGACGCACCAATAACGGCGATCGCGCAGAGAATGTGGACGACATTAAACGGCGTGCCAGGGAAAAACCATGAATCAGTTCGCAGAAACTCAATCCAGAAGCGCCCAAAGGGATACCAGATTAGATAAAGCAGAACGAGATCTCCATTTTTGAGCTGAACCTCAAATCGACGTGAAATCCAAAAAATGACGAAAAAGCCAATCAAATTCCACACCGATTCGTAAAGAAATAGAGGATGAAAGCGAGTGCTCTCCGGGTATTGCGACAAATCACGATAAGGCCCGATGCGGTGGCGGGGGTCAATTTTTAATCCCCACGGTAGCGCAGTCGGTGGACCATACAATTCTTGATTAATGAAATTGCCCCATCGCCCAATGGACTGCGCCAACGGAAGCGCCAGCCCGATTGCATCGAGATAGATCAGCGTCGGCAGCTTACGAACGCGGGTAAATAGCCACAGCGCAATGCTGCCGAAGATAAACGCACCAAAGATATGAATGCCGCCGCTCCAGACCTGGAAGATAGTGCCTGGATTGGAGAGATAGTAGCCAATGCCCTCGTCTCCCCGTGGCGATTGAATAAACACATAGTAAAGCCGTGCCCCAATAAACGCCGGGATCAGCACCCAAATGAGCATGTCCCAAAAGTCATCAGGGTTTAATCCTTTGCGGGCAATGTAGCGGCTGGCGACAACGGAGCCAACAATGATGGCAGTCACCATCAATAAGCCATACCAGCGCAGGGCAAAGGGACCGATTTCAAAAATGATGGGATCAACAGGGGGATACATGGGAAATGGTGGGGGTAGGGGTGGTTTGAGAGTGTCAGAGGGAAACAGCTAAGGACTGCAGATTTAATACAATCCAGATTTCCGACGGGAGGAGTTTGGCACTAAGCCCGTATGCAGTTCTTTAAGTTATTTAATCCATAATCCTAAAGGAGAAGGGTATTGATGATAAATAATAAACAGTAAGAATTTTGGCAGTGTGGAATGCCATGATTCGCCGACAGGAATTCCCATGGGAGGAGCAGTTCTCGCGAGAGGCTCAAACGCGAACCGCCCTTACGAATTTCATATATCAAATCAGCAACGTCAGAATTTATCGAATGCTAGAGGGTATAGAGCGGATTTTAAGGGTTTGACGACGACGTAGATCAACGATCTCAGGGCGCAGATCGATGATCTCAGGGTGCAGATCGATGATCTGAGAGTGCAGATCGATGATCTGAGGGTGCAGATCGATGATCTGAAGGCGCAGATCGATGATCTGAGAGTGCAGATCGACACGTTAGATCAATTCTCTAGATCCAATGTACAGATCTTCGCAGGGGCGAACGGCCACAAGCCTAAAGGCAGGCTCCGCCAACGCCCGTACAGTCAATCATCTGTAGCCTTTATTCGAGGAATTGGTATAGTCCTACGGACTCAGGTTTGTGTGGTGAGCCCTCGCGGCGCGGGGGCTCACCACACGTTTAACGTCCTAACGCGAGCGCGTACAGCTATATTAGCTGTTCGAGACCTGTCAATTGTCATGCTACGTCGCATAGCAATATCTAGTCTTCCAGATATCCTAAATCTCTAAGCCGACGCTGCACGTCTGGGTCATCAAAGCCCGGTGCCCTCTCTGCAACCGCCGTGACCACATCCTGAGCAGTAGACTGTCCGACAAACGTTTGCAAACAGTCTTGCAGCAATTCGACATTCTCCGGCAAGATGCTGCTGAGGTCGAGATTTTCGCGGGGATCGTTGAAGAAGTCGTAGAGTTCCCACACATTACCGCCCGTTTCAATCAGCTTATGATTACCAATCCAAACGGCGCGACGGGGTTGATCACACGCGCGATCGCGCACGAGGTCAGGCTGTCGTTTTTGCAAGAGGTTCACCACGTTTTGCGGCGGAATCGCTTCGGCAAACACCTGATTGCGTTCAGGGTCGCCTTCTCGCCCCCTGGCTAACGAGAGCGATCGCTCCTCTTCGGTGGCAAGCCCTGCAGCAGTCAATACCGTATGGAACAGGCGGCGCGTCGACACCAACTCATTGGCAGTTGCCCCACGGGCAAATTCGCCACTGGGGTCGCGGATAATCAGCGGCACTTGAATCAGCTCGTTATAGAGAGAAATCGAGTGCCCGATAAACTGCTTCTCGCCCAAGTGTTCTCCATGATCGGAGCAGATAACTACCATCGTGTTGTCGAGTGCGCCAGTGTCATCAAGCTGCTTAAAGAATCGCCCAAGCTGCTCATCTTGGTAGGCAACTTCGGCATCATACATGCCATCAAGGGTGGCTTTTTGGTGGTCATCCAGTTCTCCCGTCAGCGGTGCGAGCCAGCCATACACGTCGCTATTGAATGTGCGCAAGAAATGCTGAGCCTTCTCATCTCGCAACACGTGGGGCGCAAATCGTTCGATATAAGAACGAGGCGGATGATAGGGCATGTGAGTGCCCATCAGGTTTAAGAAGGTAAATACCGGCTGGTCGGCATCTACTCCTTGACGGTTGATCAGAAGCCGAGCCGCGTCATCCAACGACTTAGCCGTATTCCCCTTAAAGCTCAAAGCGGTTTGCCAAATCGGTACCATCAGCGGCGTGAACGAAAATGCTAATAGCGCATCGGAGCGGGCAAACGAATCTTGGATCTGGTTCAGGCCCTTGGCGAGCAGTCGCTTGAAGAGTTGGCGATAGCGACCTAATAAGCCGGAAGACACGCCTGCCTGATTGGGGCGCGATGTCAGTAAGCCGCTGTAGTTCAAAAAGCTATAAAACCCTCGACGCAAGCCGTTATTGATGACGCCCACGAGCGGATTATTGCAAAACCCTGCTGTAAAGTAGCCTCCATCGCTCAGCCGTTCTGCCAAGGTGGTGAGGTGATTGGGCAAAACTGAGTATGACTGAAGAACCTGGTGAGCAGACGGATAGAGCCCGGTAAACATGGAGGCGTGAGATGGAACGGTCCACTGGGCAGGGGCAACGGCATTTTTGAAGAGGGTTGCATCCGTCGCTAGCGAATCCAAATGGGGAGAGGTTTCAAGCGGATAGCCATAACTCGAAAGGCGATCGGCTCGCTGAGTGTCTAACACTAAGAAAACAATATCGGGACGCCTGACTGACATAAGCAACCTGCTTGAACAACTTTGAATGGAATGGTCTTGAATGGCTTTGAATTATTCTGAGAATTATTCTGACGTGGTAAATGCGCTATTCGCTATTTTTATCGAGAGATACCTAATGGCTTATCTACCCAAGCGGTAATTTATGGCTAGGCATAAGGGCACACATTTTTTCATTCTAATGGGCTGCACTAACGGACTGTGTTAAGAGAGCACTGTTAAGAGAGCATTATCTAGGGGCAGATCTGCAGCAGCAGCTTGGTTAATAAAAATTTATATATCAAGATTTCAGCGATTTGTTGGGATGTCTATCCTGGCTGTCTCATCCGGTCAAGTATGAGGCTTAATCGGGCGATCGCAGCGGCAGTTCCCAGGCTCCTGATTCAAAATCTTTTCTTAACAGAATATTATCGATTCCATAAATCTCATCGGGTAGATTGATAAATTCGGTGCATTCTGTGTCCTAAAATAACCAGAAACTTGTACATTTCTTGACAGGAACCAGAATGAATTCTATGGAGAACCCGAGCCATATTTACCCGACGCGCTCATTCATCAAATTTGCGGCTCGCAGTCAATTGATTGCCAATTTAACCGGGCAGGTATTTACGACGTTTGTCCAACGTTATGGCCATGAAACGTCAAAGGATTTGATTAGCCCCGAACCCCCTCTCGCTGATGCAGAGTTGGCTGATGCAGAGCCCCTGTCTGATGAGCCTCGCGAATCGACTCATCCGATGGAGCAAGCACTTGATAATGAGCTGTTTCGGGATATCACCAACTCGGTATTTCATCCTGAGCAACATCCTGAGCTGTATGAACCATGCGATTCTGTAGAGATGGCTGCTGACATTGAAAATCAGATTGCGGCTGAGATTGTCGAAACCTATCAGACGATTAAATTCAACCAAAAAAGTCCGATGGTTCAGAGCCTGAATGCACTGCTGTAGCAAGTATGGTAGCCAATACGCGTAGCTAATAGTGTGGCAATACCAGAGGCGATCGCCCAGTTTCGCAAATCGACTCAGCTGTTCCAAGGCAAGCAATACTTCAACCAGACGAGCATCAAAGATTCAGAAATGGAGATATGATGCTTCCATTGACTTGGAAGTCGGATCTGAGTTAAGCCATGCAATTCTCACCAGCTACGCCCCCTCATTTATCAACTGCTCTAACGCTGATCCGCCGACGTTCTGCTGATTCAGAGATAGAGGTTGATTTTACCCTGTCGCTGACGGCTGACGATCGGATGCGATCGCGCCACTATTTTGAGTCGGTTGAAGGACATCCGCTCTATCTAAATCTGCCCAGAGGCACCCTGCTCCATCATGGCGATGTGTTGGAAGCCGATGACGATCAGCGGCGGGTTCGAGTGATTGCAAAGCCCGAGCCCCTGATGGTTGTCACGGGGAATACGCCCCTCGACCTGCTCCGGGCAACCTATCATTTGGGCAATCGCCATGTTGCTCTTGAGCTGACTGTTAATGACATTCGGCTTGCTCCTGATCCGGTCTTAAAGACTATGCTTGAACACCTAGGTTTACGGGTTGTGGAAGAGGTGGCTCCATTTCACCCCGAAGCGGGAGCCTATGGACATCTCCACACCCACTAACCTCAATGCACTTAAATTCTCCATCGCTGCTGTATCTACTGCAATTGGCAAGTCCTACCTTGCCCGTGGGTGCATATAGTTATTCTGAAGGGCTAGAGTTTTTATCTCAGGCGGGCAGGTTGAGCACTCATTGCGAGTTAGCTCACTGGCTCTCTCACGAGATGAAATACGGGGCGATTCGCATCGAGGCAGCCGTGCTACGACGCGCCTATGATAGCGTTATGGCTCACGACGTTGACCAATTAAAGGATTGGAATGCGCGGCTGTCTGCCCTGCGAGAAACTGAGGAGCTACGTCAACAAAGCTGGCAAATGGGACGCGCCTTATCTCGGCTGTTAGCCGATGTGCAGTCTGACATGCAGCCGATGCTCAATGCCTGCGGAGAGCCGTGTAATTTTGCGATCGCCTTTGCAGTGGCAGCCGCTCATTGGAATATTGATTGCCAATCATCTCTCCTTGGCTATTTGCATAGTTGGGCAAGCAATCTCATCAATGCTGGGGTTCGCCTGATTCCCCTCGGGCAGACGATTGGGCAAACGGTGCTCATGCAGCTATATCCCCACCTAGAGCAGACCGTCGATGAGATATTGGCTCTCACAGATGATGATTTAAAGGGCTGTGGATGGGGGGTGGCGATCGCCAGCATGAACCACGAAACTCTCTACTCTCGGTTATTTCGAAGCTAAGGCAAACCGCGATTTTCTTAGAGCATTAATTTCCTACACGCATGGATGGGGACACTATGAGCGCATTTCGAGTTGGGGTTGCAGGTCCTGTAGGGTCTGGAAAAACGGCGTTGGTTGATGCGCTCTGCAAAGCGCTTCGAGAGACGTATAGCATTGCCGTTGTCACTAATGATATCTACACCCAAGAAGATGCTCAGTTTTTAGTGCGTAGTCAAGCTCTTTCGAGCGATCGCATTCGGGGGGTTGAAACTGGGGGCTGTCCGCATACCGCCATCCGAGAAGATGCATCGATCAACCTCGTGGCGATCGAAGACCTCGAACGGCAGTTTACCGATTTAGACCTCGTGCTGGTCGAAAGCGGAGGCGACAACCTCGCGGCAACATTCAGCCCCGAATTGGTTGATCTCACTCTCTATGTGATC
>DBGGTD010000061.1:0-4664 GCA_051162585.1 Elainellaceae cyanobacterium | reverse complement strand
ATTGAGCTTCTCTTCAGGGCTGACCCGCGCAAAAATCGGCACCTGTTGCAGCCGCCGATAGGTGTCTTTTGATAAATCATCGAGAGGTTTTAATTCACTGCCTTGCACGGCTTGAGCCTCTTGCTCACTGACCAACCCCACAGCCAATCCGATATTGCGGGCCGTAATCGGCTGATCGCCAGTCACCATAATCACGCGAACCCCCGCCTGATGACAGGCGGCGATCGCCTCTTTCACATCGTCACGGGGCGGATCTTCTAACCCAACAACCCCCCAGAGCGTTAGGTTTTCATAGGGATCGGCCTCATCATCTTCAATGTCCTTCATGGCGATCGCCAAAATTCGTAATCCTGTTTCTGCCATTTGAGTACATCGATCGTGCCACGTGCGTCGGGCGTGATCATCCATATCAGCTGATCCTTCTGATGTTAATCGCTGGGTACAAATGGGCAGGACCGATTCGGGGGCGCCCTTTACCGCGAACCGATAGCGGTGATCGTCGAGTTGATGAACGGTTGTCATCATTTTCAAATCGGGGTCAAACGCTACCTCACGGACTTCGGGCATGTCTTGAAGTAAGTCATCTCGGCGAAACCCAGCCTTGGCACCAGAGACTAGTAATGCTACTTCCATGGGGTCGCCAATCGGCTGGTTCTTTCCGTCATCCTTGCCTTCACGGGTTGAAGCCCGATCGGGAAGAACAGCATTATTGCAGAGCACACCCACTTGAAGCGCTAAGGGTAAGTTCTTCTCCGATGAAAGGTCGAGGGGATCTCCGTTTCTCAAAAATTCTCCGGATGTTTCAAGGGCCTCCCCCGTAACATCAATGTCGTCAGATTCCAGGGCTATCTGAGTGACCGTCATCCGATTTTCGGTGAGGGTTCCTGTTTTGTCGGTGCAAATGATGGTTGTTGCGCCCAAGGTTTCAACGGCGGATAGTTGATTGATTAACGCATTGCGTTTTGCCATACGCCACATGCCCCGCGCCAATGCCACAGTCGCAACGATGGGTAATCCTTCAGGAACGGCTGCCACAGATAGGGCGATCGCCGTTTCAATCATGAGAAAGAGTTCTTTGCCGCCGATAATGCCT
Source organism: Elainellaceae cyanobacterium (assembly GCA_051162585.1). Lineage (GTDB taxonomy): Bacteria > Cyanobacteriota > Cyanobacteriia > CAZCXK01 > CAZCXK01 > DBGGTD01. The sequence continues at coordinate 3,571 of DBGGTD010000061.1, read as the reverse complement.
GAAACGGCTACTAAGAAAGCGATCGCCAACGTCACCCAAACCAACCGCCGACCCAGCTGATCCAACCGCTTTTCGAGGGGCGTAATTTCTTCTTCAGCCTCTGCGGTCATGGATGAAATATGTCCTAGCTCTGTATCCATGCCGGTTGCTACGGCGACGCCCTCTCCCGATCCTCGCGTGACAAAGGTGCCCTTAAACAGCATATTGGTTTGCTCAGCAAGCGGCAGGTCGTCATCGATAGGCTCAGCCTGCTTGCTCACGGGCACGGATTCGCCTGTCAGCGCTGATTCATCCGCTTGAAGCTTGGACGTTTCGATGAGCCGCAAATCAGCCGGAATGAGATCGCCGCCTTCAAATACAACAATATCTCCCGGAACAAGGTCTTCTGCCGGAATGACTTGAATGTCTCCGTCTCGTCGAATCTTGGCTTGGGTGCGGCTCAATTGCTTGAGCGCCTTCATCGACCGGACGGCACGAATTTCGGTAAAAAACCCAATTCCTGCATTCAACAAGATAGCAATGATAATCGCACCGCCTTCAATCCATTCTTGAAACAGAAATGAAAGCACTGCTGCGATCGCCAACAAACCAATGATAGGACTCTTAAACTGATCGACTAGAATTTCCCGTGCGCTCCGCTGCTTAGCTTCTTGCAGGCGATTCGGCCCATAGTTCTCTCTGCGAGTTTGAACCTCAGCTTGGTCAAGTCCGTTTTCAGAGGAGACATCAAACGCTTTGAGAATCTCGTCAACGGTTTGGGAGGTTACATGGGTAGGAAGATCGCCTTGCTTCACGCTGGTTTGCCCTATAAACTGCTCAACACAACCAACCGATGCGTCAAAACACCGGATCGATGCTCTCACGCTACGCGAATAGGGTTCTTGAGCACATCTATCAGCTTGCAGATTTATTGTCGTGAGCATTTCTATGTCGCGAGCATTTCTATTGGTATAGCCGTACGCTCTCGCATTAGGGCTATATCAGTCCTCCAATGTTTGAAAACGTTGAATTGGAGTATGATTTTGCTCAGATCCCCGGCTGCTTACTCAGGTTTCTTCGGTCGTAGGTTTCAGCACAGAAGCCAGAGATCTAGACCGCTATTGCACGCGTTCAGCATCGCCCAATTATGACACCGAACTCTGATTTATTCGCGCCGCTTAGTTGGTCACAGCTAACCCTACGTTTGTTGTGTGCTCTGATTGCAGGAGCCATCATTGGGGCTGAACGAGAAGCCAAACATAAGCCTGCTGGCTTACGAACCAACATGCTCGTGAGTTTTGGCTCGGCTTTGTTTGTGCTAGTACCCATCGAAACAGGAATGGCAAGTGCCAGCGTTGACGCGCTCAGTCGCGCGATTCAGGGCATCATCACAGGCGTCGGCTTCGTCGGGGCGGGAACTATTTTGCGAGACAAACGGGTTCGCGGACTGACCTCTGCGACTGCAACATGGGTATCTGCTGCGCTCGGCATCGCAACGGGGTGCGGTCTTTGGCAGCTTGGTCTAATCAGCGCGGCGATCGCCTGGGTCATTCTCAGAGTCCTTGAAAAAGTCGAGTCTTAGTAGTCTAAAAACATCGTGTCAAATGAGGAACCGTGGCTCGTCTGAGATGCCGGGTCGGGCTGAGATCGAGGCGGAGTCGTTTCATTCTTGCGCATCTGCTGGATTTGCCCGTCTACCCGAGCCACGTAGTTCTCAATGACAGCCAATCGCTGGATAATATGCTGTTGACGTTCTTCAATGCTATGCAACTCATGTTGAAGACGGGTTTTCTCAACCACGAGCTTATGCATATCAAGTAGGGCGGCTGCCTCTGACTGTTGGCGAGGCATGGTACTGATTTTGGGTCGGGGGATGTTTCTTGAACGATGCATAGAATGTCTCGTATATGTCGTGTATATATCGTGTTCAGAATGCCCGCGATCGCCCTTTAAATTGGTATAGCGTCTAAAAGAATGGCTGAACTCATGAACGAGTCGGAAAAATACGCAATCCCCAAACGTCATTTCCGTAATGTTTTGTAATTTCGTCTCCGTGACTACAATAGCTCGACCAACCGTCATCCAAAATATAGGGTTTAAGTGCTTTTATTGCTCTTAATTGCTAGATGATAAACGTTCATTCTACTGCTGTGCCGTCTGATCCCTCGAATGTAAAGCCGCGCATCATTGTGTGTGGGCTGGGTCGTACGGGGTATAAAGTCTTTTGCCTACTCAAGCAGCAAGGGGCAAGGGTAGTCGGCGTTCACGATTGTCCGCTGCAAGGGCATCAGGCTCACCATGCGGGCGACGTCGTCACTGGTGATTTGAGATCGGCAGATACGCTGATTGCTGCTGGGGTGAAAGATGCCCAAGTTTTGGTCTTGGCGGCTGGGGATGATGCGCTAAATTTAGCAATTTTGACGCTGGCGCGAGTGCTCAATACGAAGATTCGCATCATCAATCGATTGTTTAACACCAGTTTGGGCGATCGCCTCGATCAAACCCTATCCGACCACGTTTCGATGAGCGTCGCTGGTTTGGCTGCTCCCGTATTCACCTTTGCAGCATTGGGCAATCGGGCGATCGGGCAGCTCCGGCTTGCAAATCACACCTGGCCTATCCATGAAGAACTTATTGACGAGCAACATCCGTGGTATGGGCGACCGCTGCAAGATTTATGGGACGATCGGGGACGGATGCTGATTTATTATTTGCCTGCCACTGATCGGATCGATTTAATTTCTGCAATCGATACCGGGCAGTGCTTGCAACGGGGCGATCGCCTCATCGTAGCAACTAAGCCGAGCGTGCGTGCAGTCCCTCGAAACCTGGTGCATCGGCTTCGTACTGTTTGGGTCAGTCTCGACCACTTCCAGCGGCACATCCGCCCTACCATCGTTGTGTTAGCGGCGCTAGTCGCCACAATCTTGGTGGCTACGCTGACCTACACACTGGTGAATTCGGAGTATTCGATCGTTGATACCCTCTACTTCTCTGTGGGCATGATCACCGGAGCGGGAGGTAATGAAGGCGTCGCAGAACAGGCTCCGGCAGATATCAAGGTTTTTACTGTGATCATGATGCTGGTCGGCACCGGCGTCATTGGTATTTGCTATGCCTTGCTCAACGACTTAATTTTGGGCACTCGATTTCGTCGGTTATTCCGCACCGTCCAGGTTCCACGGGGTCGTCACCATATTGTGTGCGGGTTGGGCGGGGTTGGCATGCAAGTGGTCAGCCATCTCCACGCGAATGGAGGTGATCTCGTTATTTTAGAAAATGACCTCAATAATCGGTTTTTAAACGTCGCGCGATCGCTCAAAGTGCCTGTCCTACACGGAGATGCTAGCCTCTCTGCAACCCTTGAAGCCGCTAAGATCCATCAGGCAGATTCGTTGCTTGCCGTGACCAGCGATGATGTAGCAAATCTTGAAATTGCCCTCAGTGCAAAGGGTTTAGCACCAAAGCTGTCGGTCATTGTCAGAACGCAAGATCCTGAATTTGCGGCACTAGCGCAGCAAGTATTTGACTTTGAAGCGGTGCTGAGTCCGGCAGATTTAGCGGCTCCTTCGTTTGCTGCTGCGGCACTAGG
>DBGGTD010000060.1:0-8354 GCA_051162585.1 Elainellaceae cyanobacterium | reverse complement strand
GAGACAGACATTACCCACTTAAAAGAAACGCCGTCATCATAACTTCGCGATCGCTCAGGTTTGACTCCAGAGGTTATGACAAACTTCAAAATTTGGTCCAGTTCCATAACGCTTGCTTAACCATCAGCAAAAGATCGAGACGTTATAATTAAGGGAGTATAGGCTGTAGTATTTGCTACAGTTTATATTTTTGTCTGACTAGTCTATCTGCGTGGTAGGTGCGTTGCTAATGAATAGCCAATCTTATATCTCTCGTCGTCTTCAATCGTCTGAAGCGTCGCCATTCCCTTCTGATGAGAACTTTGATTTTTCGCTGTGGTCACGGTTGGTAAAAGAGCAAATGGTGTCAACTCTCCAAAAGCGCCAAAGAAATCGCTAAATTTTTGATTGTTTCCACTGTCAATCGCTTTTTAGGTGGAGTGATTGAGCATCGTCCTGCTCAATCACTCGAAACGGTCCCCTGTAATGAACAGCCGCAGCATTTGATGTGCTGCGGCTGTTCATTACAGGGGACATCGGCTGGTTAATTCAGCGATCGCAAGAGTTGCCGAACTTTGCTATGCTGCTGGCGATCGAGGGATTCAGGAAATGTCATCTCAAATGCGACTCGGTATGTTGGTACCGATTGCTTTATCGTTGATAGACCAGGTAGCATCTCCACGGTTTGCACTTCAGCCAGCAAGCTCTGAGAATCTGCACTATTCTCATCTTCAAGCAACAGACTGATCGTGGGGTGGGTATTTTCTAGGGCTTCTAAGTTAAGACCTGCATCATAGTCAAGTTCGAGGCGCAAATCTCGCGTTCCCATTTCTGTAATAGCCGCCGCATAGGTGCCGTTTGTCCATCCGTCCCAATACATTTGGGCCTTTGCTCTCACCTGTTTACGCACTTTTACGCCAATTTCTGGGCGCAGTTCTTGAAATGCTCGCTTAAAACTAGATGCAATAAATCTCAACGATGTCAGTGGGTTATCAATTTCTTGACGACTCTGGGAATACCATTGCCTCACATCGGAATACAGCACGACGGCTAAATCATCGAGCTGGACTCGACTGGGCTCAATAAAATCGACAGCCAATATGGTTTGTAATCGATCAGTGGCGATCGCCCTGACGATGCGCGCATCAAGCAGCACCCGCGATCCATAATCCCCCACCAACTCAACCCGAATTTCATCAGGGATATTGGGCCATACATCAAGCAAAATTTGCGCCCCGGTTTCACTCACGTTGGTGGTGAGGCCCGTCCAGCTTCCCGCTTCGGTATGAATCATGGCGGTCAAGGTCCGAGGAAGCCGATGAGCGCGGCGCAGTTGCGGTTGTTCAAATGCCACCAAACACGCGGCTAACACCAACAACAGGTTAAATCCACACCACAACGCATTGATGAGCACTGCTTGCGTATCAATGGGGCTGAGTATTAGCCAGAACGGAACTGTAATTAAAGCAGCGGCGGTGATTGTACCTAGCACAACCAGATATCGCACACTTTCTAAATCAAAGCTGCGCTTATTAACAACTAATCCTTTGCTGGTCACGTTGAATGAGCCTAATTGAGGATTAACTAGCGCCAAAATCGTCACGATTCCTGCCTGAAATGACAGGGCAAATTCATAAATCTCATTCCAAAATGAGAAGCGCACATGCTTGTAAGGAATGTGGTTGGTCTGCATCGACAAGATGATGTGGGGCAGCGCATAACATAGCGTTTCTAACCCCAAGCCTTTCACCGAGCTAATGCCAAACAGCAGAAACAGGTTAGGAGCGACCGCATACATGAGTCGGGGAAAGCCAAAGAAAAAGTGAGACGTGGCGCTGAAATAACAGAGCCGCTGAGCTAAACGCAAATCGAGCTTGCGATTAAACATGGGATTCTCGATTCGCAAAATTTGCGCCATGCCGCGCGCCCAGCGCACCTGCTGCCCAACATACGACGAAAATTTTTCAGGCGCTAATCCCGCTACCATGATTTTGTCGTAATACACCGTCTCATAGCCCATCGAATGCAGCCGGAGTGACGTATGACAATCTTCAGTGACCGTTTCAGTCGCAATGCCACCCACATCTAGCAATGCTTCTCTGCGTACGACGGCTGCCGATCCGCAAAAGAAAGCCGCATTCCAAAAATCGTTGCCCTTTTGTAAAACTTTGTAAAACAGCTCGTTGCCAACCGGAATTCGTCCGCCCGTGAGCAGATTGCGCTCAAACGGATCGGGATTATAAAACCAGTGGGGGGTTTGTACGAGAGCAACATTCGCATCCAAGAAAAACCCGACGGTTTCTTCTAAAAAACATCGAGACGGAATATGATCGCAGTCTAAAATCAACACCAGGTCACCCTGGGTTCTATTCAATGCCGTGTTGATGTTGCCCGCTTTGGCATGCTCGTTGGTGTCACGTGTGAGGAGAGTGCAGCCAATCTCCTCACACATCTGGCGAATCTGTTCGCGTCGTTCTGGATACTTGCGCCCGTCATCGAGAATGTAGACCTGTTTTTTAGCGGGGTACTGGGTTGCTAGCGCTCCTAAGGCAGTTTTGCGAACAATCTCAACGTCTTCGTTATACGTCGGAATATAAATATCGACGTTGGGCAAATCCTGGGGAGGAACGCTGCTCAGGTCAACGGGGCGACGGTTGCGAATTTTAAGCGTCTGAAAGTAGGCCAAAAACAGGGTGGCGATCGCATACAGCTCTGCTAGCAGTAGAAGAGAGCAAAATATACCATTGATCCACGTATTAAAATTCAGCGTATAGTTGACGCGATAGTAGAGATAGCGCAGCGTCGTGATCCCACTCAGCACAATCAGAAACAAGTGCAAATATTCGCTGGTGCGGCTGCTAGTTTGATCTTCTTCCATCTGCATGACCATACGCCCCACCAGAATGAGGATGACGGCAATCATGCCCTGCTGAGCCGCCCCCGGACGAATCGTAATCAGCGGCGTAAACAATAGCGCCAACGATAAACACAGCAGCATCAACTGGCGACGGCTCAGCCATTGAAATAGCCAATCAACTTTATGAGGCAACTTTTCTGCGAGCCACACCGTCAGTTTCCGCCGGACTCGATGCTTTGAATGCTTCATATGCCCAGGATTTGGCGGCTGTTGAGACTGCAAATTGGGTAATGGGCTGACCATGCGATCGCTCCTCTGGCTTTTTGAACGCGAACCCTTGCTAACCTGACACTTCCCGTTGATTCGGTTAGTTCTGTCGATAATTGGGGATGACTCGCTTTAGATAAAGCTGCACCACGCCATAAAGAATCAATGCCGCCGCAATAATGCCGCCTCCTAACACAATCCAATTCCCTCGGACAAAGCGCTTCAACTGGCTCGGAAAATCTTTAGACGCAATCTCTTCTCGAACCGGAGACTGCTCCAGAAATTCCAGATTATAGGCGTCAGTTTCGTAGGGAGAGGGGTCTTCTTCATTCGTGCTAATGAGTACCGTGTCGCTCTCGAGTTGATAAAACAATGAGTCAACGCTCAATAGATCCTGAACTTGCGATAGCCCGTCATCGGTTTGACCGCTGAGAGCTAGCAACACTCGCTCTTGATTCCAGGGAGAGATGATTTGCTTGATCAAACCCTCCATATCGGGCAGCGTCTGGATGGTGCTTTGCTGCCATTTACGGGTGAATAGGTCTTGGAGCCGAAACCCGTCTGTTTCAAATGCCTCTGCGAACGGGAATCGATCTTGCGTGCCGATACCCACGAGATGTTGGTTATCGCGGATCTCATCGGGCAATTCGCTATTTGGATACACGTCTAATTTCAGCGAATCTGCTTTGCTGAGCCGTCCGAGCCTTTCTGCAAACGCGAGCAGAGTGCCGATATCGGCATTTGAAGGTTGGTCAGGAAGCACAATCGCTGTGGATGACAAATCTTGAGGAGCCGCAAAGGGATATCCGGTTCGCAGCAGGTTCAAATCAGGCAATCTGACCACATTTTCTCGATTGAGGTCAAAGCTTGTATCAGAATGAATGGTGCCCCAGAGCTGCTGATCGGTGGGGCGGCTACACGATCGCCTTTCTCGGGGATCAATCCTGAAGTTGACCTGAATTTGCGATTGGGGCGTGATTTGGTCGGCAGGAAGTTCGACTCGCAGGGTTTCGCGATCGCCCCCATCCACCGAACTCAAGCGCCTTCCCCCCACCGACACGCCATCGAGCTGAATTTCAACGAGTGACGTGAGAGGGTTGACCTGCGGACCATAGCTGTAGCGCAGCGTCATGAAATTGCCCGCTAAAAACTGATCGTCAGGCAGGGCATGAAAGTCAAATATCAAGGCAGGCGAATGAGAACCGCGCACGGTCACATCATCGTAGGATTGTTCGTTGAAATTCTTTAAATCTTGAAGCTGAAAGGAGTCATCTAGCGGCAAATAATCAGGCCATACTCGCGGATCAGGCGGCACGACTGGGGTTACTTCGTTGATGAAAATGGCGTTCCCGGTTGCAATCTGGCGATCGCCCGGTTGTGCCAAAAACTGGATGGCTTTAGCAACCCCGTTAGCCGTGTTGCCCGTCGCTACTAACACAGGCACCTGGTTATTCTGTGCCGCCGCGAGCATTAAGATGCCCGTATCATTGGCGATCGCCTGCCCGTCGCCGTCTAAAAATCGATTGTTTTCAAGGGCGATCGGCAGATCGAGGCCAGCCAGGGCAGGTTGCGTATCGGGCGTTCCAACGATGATCAGCCGTTCATCGTCGTTGAGGTCATCTAGGGTTGACACCAACCGGGTGTCTAAGACGCGATACTCTGCAATTCGACCGAGTGAGGCTTGCAGTCGGCTAGCACTCGTCAACCAAGACTGATCAACGGTACTCGGCACCAGATAAGCAATCTGGTTGGGTTCGAGCTTTAGCTCATCGTAGATGGGATACGGATATCGGCTAAAATCGAGCGAAATCGGCTGGGGCTGGTAGTCAAATACCAGTTTTGAGTCGGGCATTACTTCCGTCCAGAGAGACGGATCGAGCGCATCTTGCGTACAGGTCGGAGAGTTGTTTTGCAATGCCGCGACGATCAGTTCGTTGTAGTCTTCGATTAAATGAGTTGGAATATCAAATACCGTTTCGCCCAATTCCCCTTGGGGCTGATTGAGCGGCACGCTGCCGACGCTGGTGCCGTTAACCAGCACCGTCAGATTGGAGCGGGTCGCGTAGAGTGCTGCTGAATGGCGGTAGCGAAGTAGCACTTTGACCGTTTGAGGTTCCCAGTTGCGCGGTCGAGTAAACTGGAGCCGCGCTTCGTCATAGATCCCCGTGAGACGGAGCCGATTACCCACCACCGGGCTGCGATTAAACTCCAACACATACTGCTCGTCGCCTGCCTGATCGTCCTCTGTGTCGTCAGCAGCATCTCCATCTACCGGAGTCACCGCAGGCACTGCAATCGGCAGTTCAGGAATCGTGATCTGGGCTTGACTCTCAATAGCTGCCTCATCAGCGGGTGGAGACGCCTCTTGTGCGTGCACCAGCGGCGAGATCGAGCCGATAATCAGCGCCATGCTCGTCGCAGATATACCCATGAGCCAATAGAGATTTCGGCGATTAAACGTCAGGAGGACGGTTCTCCAATAGGAGCGAGGACGGGATGACAGATGAGAATGGCGGTTCATAGTCAGACTGGCAGTTAGACAAGGACAGTGAGCAAAGACGGGATAGGCGATCGCAGAATTGCGCGCAGCTAGTCGCGGCTAATCAAAGCGGGAGGCATCTCTGGCAGCAAGCCAAACCATGCCAAATTTTGGGTGTAATACGCCGAGTCGTTATCCCAAAACCCTTGGCGATAGGCTGGCATCAGTTTTTGTTGATAAAGTTGGTCGGCCATGTCGGGGTTGATCAGGCGCAAAGCCGGATAGAGCATGGCATAGTGAGCCGTTGATTCGTAGTCGACGAGCGATCGCCCTTGGAGGTCAATGCGGGCAGGAATTTTTTCTTGAGTGCGCCACAGACCTTGGAGATACATCGAACGAGTCGCTAGATAAAGCTTGGCTTGCAGGTCGTCATACCACGCTGCATCAAGTGAGAGCCGCCACCACACGCGAAACGCATCAAAGCCATATTGACTCGTGAGCGATCGCCCGTCAGGAATTGGGCGAAACGCCCCTGTTTGCGGGTTGAGGGCAATCCAATCGCTGGGCAACCCTACCTGTGAGGTATTTGACGAGGCATATAGAGCGCGATAGCCGCTGTTGATCAGACTGCGCCAATCGCGGTCTGAATCCAGTTCGACGTCAGCAAAAAGGCGATAGGCATAGGGCGAAAAGTAAGACGGATTGAGAATCAGCAGGTCAGGCTCCGGCCAAAATGCATCCCTCGGCCCCGGCAACAGGTGGCGATCGCTATTCGCTAACTCAACCACACTCAAATTCCACAAGTCGTCGAGCTTCAGCCGCGCCAACCTCAAATATTCAGGGCAGTTCCACCGACGCGCCGCCAAAATTAGTGCTGTAATCGCATCAATGTCGGCATCGCTGGCAAAGTTGGCATCGAGCAACTGCAACGTGCCGTCATCTTCCTCACCCCACCGCCATCCCCAGAGGCGATCGGTGAGATTTCCATCCTCATCCTTGCGAGCAAGATGGGTTTCTGCCCAGTTCAGCGTACGAATAAACGTGTTTGGATCATCAATCAACACGGCTCGCAACATGGCATAGGCTTGCCCTTCAGAGGTGGAATGCTGATCGTCTCGCTCCCAATCGACGACACGCCCATCCTCTTGAATAAAGCGATCGCGATAGGCAATCCAGCTTTCGATTAACACAGATGGCACTGTTGTCGAATCATAGGGCAACGACAACGCCTCAACCTCAGCCGGGCTGCTCACCTCCGCTCGCCGCAAACATACCGGAACTGATACGGCGATCGAGGGAGCACTCCATACACTAGCCGAAGCAACAGACATGGATAACGTTCCGAGAAGAAGAAGGTAAAGACGTTTCATAGCATTCGTTTAAGGGTGTGGGGTGGAGAGAGGCGTAGGATTCGAAATCATAGTCCACCCCTTAATACCTCTCCCAATACGGCTGAAATCCCCGTCGTCGGAGAAAATCGACCTGAAGCCGATCAATACGATCATCTAAAACAGGGTCAGTGATACCTTGAGCGTCTTGTTCATCCTGTAACTCTTCCAGTCGTCGCAGGGCAGTCAAGGGTTCGCCTTGGGCCGCACTCAATTCTGCAAGAATGCGACGGGTTTCTAAATCATCAGGCTTGAGGGTCAGCACCCGTTCATATAAGCGTTCGGCTTCGGCATAATTGCGCTGCTGGAAGCGAACGCCACCCAAAGCAGCAAGCGCGTCAGGATTGTCCGGCTCTTGGTTGAGAATGGCTTGATAGGCATCCACGGCTTGGTCAAAGTCGTCGAGCTGCTGTGCCAGTTCACCCTGCACAAAATAGACAGTGATGTCATCAGGATTTTCGCTAATCAGCTGATCAACTTGGGCTTGTGCCTGAGCAGGGTCACGACTGGCTAAGAGTTGAATTTGGCGCAGACTAATGGCAAGGTTATCTGGGTCAGCAGCGAGCAACCGCTGATAGAGCGATTCACGCTCAGGGCTAGGCGGCAGAGTGCCGACCAAGCTATACAGTTCGGGAGGGAGAGCTGTCGGGGGCTGGGTAGCAAGCCAATTGTCTAATACCGCTTCGGCGTCGGATTCGGAAATTTGCCCCATGCGATAGGCAATGCTGGCTCGACCCAGCTGAAACGCCAGATCATCAGGATTGCGGGCAACCAGGTCGTCGTAGATTTCGAGGGCAGTGCCAAGCCGTCCCTGAGCCACTCGAATTCCTGCAAGCCCGCGCAACGCATCATTCAAAATAGGAGCAGGCGGATTGCTGCCAATCAGCGTTTCATATTGGCGAACGCTGGCACCGAGGTCGCCCGATCGCCGTTCGATTTCGGCTTGCAGCAGCCTCGCAGAGAAATTGGGCTGCTCATAGGCTGCGGCTTCATACTCAGCAAGGGCGTCCCGGGCTGCGGCATAGTCGCCCTGCTGGAGATACATTTGAGCAATCCGGTAATAGAGAAATGGCACATCGCTGTCTGCCGCCAGCAGATCACTCACCAGTTGTTGATAGAGCGGCAGCAAAGCCGGATCAGGCGAATCAAACGGCACTAGAGCCAGAGCGATCGCCCGTAATTCTGCTGGGTTGTCTGGCAGCGATCGCCCGATGTCTTGCAACTCATCAACCAACGCGGTGCGGGAGAGTTCACCGAGCTGATATTCCAATAGCCGCCGTTTAACCAAGAGGCTGGTATCATCGGGCTGCCGTTCTAAAAGTTGGCGATAAATCTGCAAAGCGTCTGCCTGGGAGGATGGCGACTCGCTCAACACATCGGCTGC
>DBGGTD010000059.1:0-2048 GCA_051162585.1 Elainellaceae cyanobacterium | reverse complement strand
CGCCCGTATGTGGGTCATTGTGGGATGCAACGTATCCACTTTTGACCATATCTTTCAGGGTTTGCTCAACCTCGGCAAACCCGCATTGGGTATCGAGAACGCCTTGAGTGACCGATAATTTGCCGCCGCGTGCCTGAGCTGCACGCAGCAGCTTGATCATGAGCTGTTCAGGCGTAGTATTGGGAGCAGATGGTGAATCGGTCTGAAGTGACGGCTCACTCGGATTGGCGATCGCCGTTGTCAAGATACGCGGGTCGATCATTGTTCCATAAGGAGAAACCCCCATTCGCAGTAGCCGACGGGCGTTGTAGTCTTCGACCATCTCTGGAATCAGAATCAAATCGATGAGTTGACCAATTCCAAAACATCCCCACGTTAATAGCCAAAAAAGTCCACTGCCGATCTTGCCGTTATAGAACCGATGCAGCCCTCCAATACCAAAAAAAATTCCTAACCAGAGTAAATAGCTCGTGCTTGATTTGTTCATGGTTCACTGGCCGGGTTCGCTATCCTATATTCATCCATGATAGGAACAACTGATATTTTGTTCTCGACTTATTAACGAGTAGCAACGTCTGGAGATACGCATCATGACATTCCTCTGGCGATCGCTCTTTATGGCATGGGGTGGCGCAATTCCGCTGAGTCTGCTGTGGTTACCCGTATCTGCAACACCGGCAGCACTCTCGTTGGCGGAGTCTGCTGATCCCAATCACCCGGCTGAATCGATTCAGGCAGCAGCAGATTCTCAAGAACTAAGTTCGGATCTAATTTCATCGGATCTGATTTCATCTGACCTGATTTCGCCTAACGATGCGCCTCTAAGGGCAAATTCTATTGAGCAGGTTAATGAGTTACCTGACTTCAGCATTCACAGCGGAACTCAGATTGCTGAGGTTTATACCCTACCTGACGCTCCGGTTGAGGTCAGCGACCTGGCGGATGTTGAGGATGATGTCCAAGACGATCTAGACGACCTCGACGATGAGCTAGACGAGATTGAGAGCGATCGCCTCGATGGCGTTGACGATGAATTTGAAGGCATCGAAGACCCAATCGATGAGTCTGACCTTGACGACGATATCGACGACTCACTTGGGGAACTCGATAGCGACCTAGACGAAGCCGACGAGATTGACGACGATCTAGGCGACCTCGATGATGAACTCGAAGATACTGACGATGCCCTTGATGACGAGGCAAGCGTTGACAGCGACGAAGCTGACCAACTTGAATTTCAAACTTTACTAATCGAGGGCGATCGCCTATTTTTGCAAGGATCATTTGCTGAGGCAGATCAGCTCTATCGGCAGGCAAAAGCACCGGACGATGAGGAGGCGATCGCCGTAGAGGAGCGTCCTCAGCCAATTACTGACCCCGAACAGCTCTCTCCAGCCGGACAAGTCTATTGGCGCGAAGTTCAGCAGGGCAGGGAGATGGGTTTAGAAACACGCATTGAGGTGCCGCTAGAACTGCTCAGCAGTGAATATCCCGAATTTATTCCAGGGCAGATCGCCTACGCCCAATACATGATGGAGAGCGATCGCCCCGAAGAAGCTCTGGCAACTCTTGAACGAGCCGCTAGCCTATACCCTGATGAACCTCAAGTGGTGCAGGCACGAGTCGAACTCTTAGCAGCCAATGAGCAATGGCTAGAAGCGGCGATCGCGGCTCGCCAGTATGCTCTGCTCAATGCTGACGATTCGGAAGCGGCTGAGTTTTCTGCCCTTGCTGATGAGTACGAAAGTCGGTTTCAGTCACGAATGAGGGGACGGCTGATTCGTCGAACGGTGGGTAACGTGTTGGCGGGTGCGGCAGGGTTTGTGCTGACGGGCAATCCGTTTGGCCCGCTGGCTGCCCTCGAAACCACCATCATGATGGCGCGAGGCGAGACAGCCGTTGGTGAGAGCATCGCCAATCGAGCGATTCGAGAACTCGATATGATTCGCGATGACGAGGTGCGGTCATACGTCCGAGACATCGGCAACGAAATTGCTCAACTCGCTGGGCGGGATGAATTTAACTATCAGTTTTATGTCGTCGATGAT
>DBGGTD010000058.1:0-6879 GCA_051162585.1 Elainellaceae cyanobacterium | reverse complement strand
GCTCATAGTAATCTCCTCACCGTGATGACAAACGCACTTCCTCCTGCCAAACGCCCATTTCTTCAGCCTGGTGATGTCACATATGCGCCGGGTTGGGAATTTTGCTATGAAGTGATGTCTGGTCCTTTTTGCCGGATCAATTATATTCACTGGCAAGGAAATCTTGCTGCGGCACCAGCAGATGCTCACTCTTACATTAGCTATTTCGTTAGAGCACTGGGTGGAAAAACGATTCACCGATTTATCGTAAAAATTACGAATTTTCAGTTGACGTTTCGATAGTGTGCCTGAAAATAGGTAGTAAGTGACCGCTCAACAAAGCTCCATAATTCGCGTTTGTAGCCTGATTCCGTATTTGTAGCTACAAACTTGTTATAACAATCACGGCAGACTGTTCCTCAAGTTTGCGCAACGTAGTTTATCGATCTGTTTGGATCGATCTGTTTGTTTGACACATCAGAACTACTTGTATTTACCTGAGGAGCAAGAGACTAATGATCCTTGACGTAGTGTTGTTGTCGCAAGTTGCCTTTGAAGACTTGCCAGCATCGACTCAGTTTCTAGAAACGTTTGTGACAGAGTCCTATTACTACTGGGCATCTGTCTTTATGTTAGTCATTCACGTCGGCTTCTTAGCATATGAGGGCGGTGCGTCTCGAGCTAAGAATGTCCTAGCAACGATGGTGAAAAACCTGCTGACCCTATCTACCGTTGGTTTAGCATTTTTCTTCTTCGGCTGGTGGGTGTATTGGGCACTTCCCCTCTTTCCTTTCAACGGAGGCATCTTAGGCCCTTGGACAGGCGAGGTCGAGGGCGCAGCAGCCGACATTTTACCGTTAGTTCAGGCATCTTACCCTTGGTCTGAGGCGATGGGGCCTAATATCTCGGATAACCTCACTGGGGTTTTCTGGTTTGCATTCTCACTATTTGCTATGACGACGGCATCAATCATGTCAGGTGCTGTGATTGAGCGAATTCGTTTAGGTGCTTATGTGATTCTTGCCACGATCTTGGGTGGATTTACTTGGGTCGTCGCAGCAGCTTGGGGATGGAACTATTGGGGATGGTTCACGACCAATTTGGGCTATCACGATTTTGGATGCTCTGCTGTCGTTCATGGAGTATCTGGCTTCTTTGCCCTTGGGGTACTGATTAATCTAGGCCCTCGTATTGGTAAATATGACGCGGATGGTAAGCCAAGAGCAATTTTGCCCCACAATCTTCCATTAACCATGGTTGGGCTCATGCTTATCTTCGTTGGGTTTTATGCCTTCTTAGCGGCATGTGTCATTTACAGCCCCGGCTTTGCCAGAGAAACTACCATTTATGACACCCCCATGACGTTGGCTTCGATTGCAGTCAATACGACTCTCGCGCTCTGTATCGGTATCGTGGGTGCATACATCGGGTCAAAGGGCGACCCCTTCTTTACCATTTCGGGCGGGTTGGCTGGCATTATCTCTGTGGGGGCAGGACTTGACCTCTATGCGCCACTGTTGGTTATTCCGATTGCGTTCATTGGCGCGCTAACCATGCCTTGGGTGGGTATGTGGATTGAGAAGATTGGCATAGATGATGCTGTGGGCGCATTTGCGGTTCACGGCTACTGCGGGGTTTTTGGAGCGATGGCGGTCGGCGTGATGGCGACCGGATATGTCCAAGGAGATGGCTATCCTGCAACGGGTTTCATTGGTCAGCTGATTCCAACCCTGGTTTGTACCATCCTTTTAGGGTTTATCCCCGGATATGGCGTGAGTTGGGTGCTGAAGCAGATGAACCTGCTGAGAGTTCCTCGTGAGGAAGAAATCGAAGGCCTGGATATGGGAGATTTTGGGACTCAAGGCTATCCGGAGTATTCGATTGTTCCGGGAGAGGAAGCTCCGATGACATCGATCAAGTAATAGTGCGATTCGTAATAGTGCGATCGCTTCAGTTATTACCCGTAAGGAGAGAGAACTATGCGCGGCTCTAGCCCATTTTCAACATACGATGAATTCTATGAGGCTACTGGCCCAATCTATACGTTTGCCGATCGCCCGGCGATCATGGGCATTCTGTGTGTGGTCAGCGCTCTTATATTCCTTTATTTCATCTATGCGACCTACACCATCAAGAAGGGGCACTCCGATGCAAAGAGCCCTGTCATTTTAGGGTTGTTAATTGCAACCAGTGTTGCATCTGCTGCTGATGCTGTTTATTCCAACTATTTGCAGCGTAATGACCATCGTCAGGCAAATCGGGTAACGCAGAATGCCGACTATCAGGCTCAGCAACATCGCTCTAGCAATTTTCAATTGCCTGCACTGCTTGGCGTTATGGGCATAGGGGCAACAACAGCGTCTCGTCGCCGCCGATCGTCGGTACGCCGCTATGCAGCAGCGTCTCGTCAAACCAGTGCTAAGCGCAGGCGCTATCGCTAAGCGATTTTGGGCTGCGATCGCATTCAATCTACGTACTAGATTCATATAAATAATAGGTTAGGGGCGGTTCATCAACTGCCCCTAACCTATTATTTAGGCATTAATCGCCTTGTGAATTGTGTGTAATCAGGTGAGGCGGGCGACACCTTCCCCACCGCTTACAACCCATCTGGGATTGCCATATATCCTGAGACAATCTGTTTCAGCACGAGTAATAGGATAATCTGTAATGGGCGTGCAATAAAAATTAATAGTTCTTAGAAGGCATTTCCTTATGCTGAGGCTTATTACCGATTTTGATGGTCCAATCGTAGATGTGTCAGAACGGTATTATCGCGTGTACCACTTTTGCCTAGACCGAGTTCGCCGTCCAGAGCAATCGGTACGTTGGCTATCTAAAACCGAGTTCTGGGCGCTCAAACGATCTCGCGTCCCTGAGCGACAAATCGGTCAAATCTCCGGACTAGACGAAATTCAAGGTAGAACGTTTGCCCAACTTCGACGAAAAACGGTGCATACGCTTCCATATTTGTGCTTTGACCGACTGATGCCCAATGCTCGTGAGTCACTCCACCAAATTCAGCAAATGAATATCGATCTAACGCTGATGACCATGCGGCGACTGCATGAGCTAGAGCATGCCCTCAAGCAATTCAATCTGACAGACATGTTTCCAGAAGACCACCGCTACTGTCGATATAATCGGGCGTTTAAGACAACAGACATCGAAGAAAAAACGCTGCTCATGCAACAGGCGTTATTGGAAATGCCACCCGCAGCGGAAACCTGGATGATTGGAGATACAGAAGCCGATATTTTATCTGCGAAAGCGCATGGCATCCCTGTTATTGGCGTTTTATGTGGAATTCGCGATCGCGACCAGCTGATGAACTATGAACCTGACTGGATTGCGGATAATTTGTCTGAAGCCCTCGAAATTATCACCACAAAATCATGGCTTCAATCCCCTGAACGCGCCTAGTCTGATGGGTTTTTGACAATCATCACCGCAAAAAGCTGCTAATCAGCCAAAGCAAAAACGCTGTCACCAAGACTGCGAACGAATCAGGTGCTAGGCTGACGGCTTCAAGCTGGCTTTGCATCAGATTGCCAAGTTGCAGACCTAGGAAGACCCCTACAACTAAGCCAATCAGAGTCAGCAAAAATGCTCGAGCAAATTTACGCTCCTTACGATTTAAGAAATATAGGCTAAATCCAGCAGCGATCGCCAGTGAAAGGGCCGCATATGATGAATCCACCAAGCTTAATAACCCAATTGCAACAAATGACACAGCGGGCCATAAAATTTCTTCACGACTCGGAGTATCAATAAAGCGTTGCAGCCATTCCGGAGCCTGCTGACTTGGGGCTGTATTAATATCAGGAGGAGGCTCGGCTAGGCGTTCTGGAAAACGAATCCGATCAGGCACTTTGATTTTTCCTTCTTGACGGAGTCGTAAGCGATCCATCAAGATTGCGTCGTACGCTGCCTCAATCGTCTCCTGCTGCTTGCGATCGCCACTATGCTCCTCCAGTAGACGATTACGCGCATCCTGAATTTCTTCGAACGAAGAATTCTCGTCCAGACCCAGTTTTTCGTAGTAATTCGGCTCACTCATTTGCAATCTCCGAAAAACCCCCAACTTACTCAATTATGATCACTAATTTAGAAAATAGGCTACTTGAGAACATTCTAGTTTTTTTGAACGTCTTAACACAGTTAGCATTTCTACTGGATAAGCATTTATCTTTAACCTGACGACTGTAAGGTTGGTCATTAACGGTGCGTTTACCGTATAAAGGAAAAGCAGGTTAAACTGCATGAGTTTTATTTCCATCACCGATTAATGGATCATAATGGGTTCAATATCTGACTAGGGTTGCGGAAACTCATGTCCATTTTGAAGCGAATCGGAACAAAGTTAAACATTCCACATTGAATCTTTATCCGAGTTATCTTAACTCCTAATTAATGTCCACTCACTTTGATGTCCACTCACTCCCCAAATGTAAGGTAACGGTCATGGCCTCAGCCAAGATTCTTGTAGTTGACGACGACCCTTCTATTCGAACGCTGATTCATCGGTTTTTATCTAAGCATGATTACCAGATGGAATCTGCCGAAGACGGAAAAACTTCATTAGCCATCTTTGAGCAGTTCAATCCTGATTTAGTTATCTTAGATGTCAATCTACCCGATGCGACGGGCTACGCTCTCTGTGAAGAGATGCAACGGAGAACTGGGGTCTTTGTCTTGATGTTAACAAGTCGCACGGACGAAGCTGATAAGATTAAGGGCTTTTCTCAAGGCGCAGACGATTATTTAACCAAACCCTTTAGTTTGGGGGAGTTAGAGGTGCGAGTTGGCGCAATTTTAAAGCGTCAGCGCCCAGTCACAACCGCCGAGCAACAATGCTTAACATTTAATCGGCTCGTGATTGACCCCGTTCGGCGCGAGGTTACGCTCAACGAGGCTATTGTCCCACTAACGGCGCTTGAATTTGACTTGCTCCATTTCTTGGCAAGTCATCCTGGGCGGGTTTGGCGTCGAGCCGAACTGATTCAAAAAGTTTGGGATTATGAATACGTCGGAGACCAGCGAGTCGTCGATGTCCACATCGGCCAGATTCGCAAAAAGATTGAAACAGACACCTCCCAGCCTGCCCTGATTCAAACGGTTCGAGGTGTAGGGTATAAGTTTGAAGCTCCTAACGAAATGCAGGAAGAGATGGCAGAATAGCTTGGATTGCTCTGCTCCTGGTTTGCCGCCGTTCAGTTGAACGTAGGGTGATCAGGATGTCACTTGCCGCTAGCTTGAATACATCGCCCCCTTGTTTAAACTCCATTCAGGGCGGGTAATTGTTCTGATTATGCTAATCCATACAAGAGCGACGCAGAGTAGCATGCGAGACCTGTATTATTGACCTGTTTCTAGACTCAAAGTCAGAGCAAGATTTACATTGATTCTGCATGCGGATTCTATGGGAGATTAAGGGGCATCTATCTGTGAGAAAATCGCCACTTCAGCACAACAATATTCTCTCCAAATATATAGCGTCTCATCACTTGTACAGCCTTAACAGCTAAGAGGAAAGTGACAACAAAAAAAGGAGCAAAGATTATGCTTTGCTCCATTGACTAGTGAATCACCCATGCTCGAGTCTGAGCGAAGCAGCGTAACGAAAGGTTAGCGCCATCGTTGAGCGACAACTTCAGCAAGATCAACGACTCGCTGGCTATATCCCCATTCGTTGTCGTACCATCCGATAACCTTGACCATGTCACCACCCATCACTAGAGTCAAACTAGAATCAATGATTGATGATGCGTCATGCCCTCGGTAGTCACATGAAACAAGCTCTAGATCGCTGTAGGCCAAGATTCCTTTCATCGGGCCTTCAGCCGCAGATTTTAGTACCTCATTAACCTGTTCAGCGATCGTGTTTTTTTCAACTTGAACTACCAAATCGACAACCGACACATTAGGGGTTGGTACCCGGAGCGCGATTCCATTTAATTTACCCTGCAACTCTGGAAGAACGAGAGCAACGGCTTTAGCTGCACCTGTTGACGTGGGAACAATGTTGAGAGCAGCGGCACGGGCTCGACGCAAATCTCGATGGCTTGCATCTAACAAACGTTGGTCGCCAGTATAGCTGTGGGTTGTGGTCATCGTTCCTTTGATGATGCCAAAGTTATCGTTGATGACCTTTGCAATGGGTGCAAGACAGTTAGTAGTACAACTCGCATTGCTGATTACCACGTGTCGATCGTGATCATAGGAATCGTGGTTAACACCCACGACAAACGTACCGTCTTCTCCTTTGCCAGGAGCTGTAATTAGCACCTTTTTTGCACCTGCGTCGAGGTGCTTAGATGCTCCCTCCTTAGTTCTAAAGACCCCGGTCGATTCGATGATCAAGTCAATGCCCCAGGTTCCCCACGGCAAGTTAGAAGGGTTGCGGTCAGATGTACACTTAATAGTTTTTCCATTCACAATTAGGGAGTTATCGTCAGCACCAATGTCTGCGTCTAACTTGCCCAGCATAGAGTCATATTTTAATAGATGAGCGTTTGTTTTCGGATCGGAGGTGTCATTGACAGCGACGACCTCTAGCTGGCTGTTTTCACGAGTGAGCCAGCAGCGCATAAAGTTGCGACCGATGCGACCAAAACCGTTAATAGCTACTCTAATCACTGCGTCTTGCCCTCTATTTTCTACGTAAAGCCTCCAGTAATGGTTCAGATCATATCACCTTAAGTCACCTGCCTCTCAAGTGGCTGACCTCGTTCGTCTGTGGATTTTTCGCAATTCTCCCGGCAACTTAGAAAAATTGAGGGTCATCGGGGATCACCTGAAAAAGCCTCAGAGGAGTTTTGATAAAGCTGATGGTCTTCGATGTAGAGGCGAACTGACTCTGGCACGAGATAGCGAATAGAACGGCGATCGCCACAATAT
>DBGGTD010000057.1:0-6780 GCA_051162585.1 Elainellaceae cyanobacterium | reverse complement strand
GTGCCGATTGGTGCTCTCCTCTGCAAGTCGTCTTGCGATGTCTTTCAACCAGGGGATCACGCCAGCACATTTGGCGGTAATCCGTTTGCGTGTGCTGTGGCGCTCGCTGTATGCCAGACATTAGAGCGGGAAGATATTTTGGGAAATGTTCGCGCTCGCGGAGAACAGCTCAGAACCAGCTTGCGGGCGATCGCTCAGCACTATCCTCATTTGATTTCAGAGGTGCGCGGCTGGGGACTCATTAATGGCTTAGTGCTAAAGCCTGACATCGAACTCACATCGGTCAACATCGTCAAAGCAGCGATGGCAGAAGGGATACTACTGGTACCCGCAGGTCCTCAGGTGGTGCGATTTGTTCCGCCGCTCATTGTCACTGCAGCAGACGTTGACACCGCAGTTCATGCCTTAGGAAAAGCTCTAGCATCTCTGTAAATCACCCTTCGATCAGGTCGATAACAAGCAACAAATTGTTACGATGATGTTACTCATCGACTCCCACTTTTTTTAAGGGTGGGTTTTGTGAGTTGTCAAATGCCGATCGTAATTTTTTAGAGTATGACCCATTCATCTTCTACTCAAGATACGTCTAATATCCCAGCCCCGTCTGACACATCCAAAACTCATCAGACAGAGAGCGACGCGTCAACCCCAAAATCACTGTCAGAGCCCGCCCCAAGCTTCGTTAAATTAGCGATGCGGAATATGGTAAGGAAAGGCGGAAAATCGGTGTTTCATTTTTTTCTAACTGCCTTTGGGCTGCTCGCAATCCTAGTTAGCTTGGCCTATCTAACTCGGTAGTTAGCATGGTGAATCAGCGATCGCACTCGGTTGAGGTAGATGTTCAAACTCAATGGGCTGAGCCAGACGACCCCATTGACGCAGAACTTGATGAAACCAACGCAAAATTTAACAAAACCACAGTTTGCAGTGACATTGCTCCGGTCTCATCCTCAACATGGGACACATGGTTTCAGGTATGGATTAATGCTCTCGACCCCGATTACTCCCCTATCCAGTCGTATGAGCTGAGCCTGCGTTTGACCCATGATGCCGACATTCAGACCCTCAACGCTCAGTACCGAAATATTGATACGCCCACAGATGTCTTGGCATTTGCGGCACTAGAGGTTGACTATCCTCAGATAGACGATGTGCAAGCATTTCCTGTCTATTTAGGAGACATCGTTATTTCGTTAGAAACAGCTCAGCGCCAAGCGGATGAGCAGCAACATTCACTCCAAGTAGAGCTTGCTTGGCTTGCATCCCACGGACTGCTTCATCTGCTTGGATGGGATCACCCAGATGACGAAAGCCTTAGCCAAATGGTGTCCCAACAAGAAACTCTTCTAGCGATTGTGGGTCTAACTTTATAAAAGCGATCGCTCCCTATAATTTTTCTGCAACCCTCTTACTCTAAGTATCCTCTTTCGTCTAAGCTAGACCGGAGACAGTCGGGTAACAGTTTGTAATATTTATTACTCCGCTTACGATTTATCGCAAAAATGATTGATTCATAGCAGAAGGGCTGTTGCCAATAGGCTATGTAATTTAACAAACAGAGACTAAAATTCATTTGGGCATTGCTCAACTGGTGTTCGTGATTCCCTATGACTCAATTCATGTCACAACCTCTCTCTACAAAGACCTCATCAAGCGCATCTGAGGTTGATCAGGCTGATAATCAGCAACCCACCAATCGAGAATTTTCTTGGAAAGTTGCCTCTAATCTCTTCACTAGCTTCAGATATGCGTGCTCTGGCTTAATCTATGCGTTTAATACTCAACGCAATTTTCGGATTCATGTGATATTGGGTTCGGTGGCGATCGCCCTGAGTGTCATTCTGCATCTTTCAGCCGTCAAAATCGCCATCATCGGATTAACAATTGGTGCTGTGTTAACAATGGAATTGTTAAACACAGCCCTCGAGTCGGTTGTCGATTTGACCGTTCGGCAAACATATCACGAACTGGCTAAGATTGCGAAAGACTGCGCGGCTGGAGCGGTTTTAGTTTCAGCCTTGGTGTCAATCCTGGTCGCAGGCTCATTACTATTGCCGCCGATGATTGAGCTGGTTCAATCCATTGCGTTATAGTCCATTCCGTTATGACAGCTGTGACAGCTGAGTTGCTTATCAAGTGCCCCTATCGCTGCTGCTAAAATCTTAGATTCCCATTAGGATAGGAAAGCATAAGGCTTAGAGTGCACGTGCTCATAAGGCCTTAGGTTCAACCATGCATAACGATACTCCTATGATCTTGGTCATCGATAACTATGACAGCTTTACCTATAACTTGGTTCAGTACTTAGGAGAGCTAGGATCTGAATTTTCAATTGCATCGGATGTTCAGGTTTATCGTAATGATCAAATTTCGATTAAACAGGTGCAAATGCTGCAGCCAGATGGGATCGTCATCTCCCCGGGGCCAGGATATCCAAACGATGCAGGCATTTCGCTCCGGATAATTAAAGAACTCGGCTCAACCTATCCGATTTTAGGGGTATGCCTAGGGCATCAATGCATCGGGCAAGTCTTCGGAGGAACCATTTCTCCCGCTGACGAACTCATGCACGGAAAGACATCAGCCATCCACCATAGCGGACAGGGAGTGTTTGAAAACTTAGAGACCCCATTCACCGCCACCCGATATCACAGCTTGGTGATTGATCGTCAAACCTGCCCTGACGTTCTTGAAATCACGAGTTGGGTAGACGATGGTACTATTATGGGCGTTCGGCATCGTCAATATCCTCATATTCAAGGAGTCCAGTTTCATCCAGAGAGTATCTTGACCCAGTCAGGTAAGCAGTTACTTCGAAATTTCCTTCAAGGAGTAGTCAGCTATCGTCAGGTACTCGTCTCATCTTGAAACCGACAAGGGTCACATGATAAGTGACATTGTCATAATCAGTCGAATCTAGAGTCACCTCACTCAATCACCCATGGGTTTAGAATTACTATTCAACAGCGCCAATGTGTTTGTCCTGCCATTTTGGGCATTAATGATCGTGCTGCCAAACTGGGCGGTCACTCGTACGGTGATGCGTTCAGTTTTACCATTCGCAGCATTGGCATTGCTTTATCTATATTTTTTCGTGGGTGGTATCTCTGCCGAAACGTTAGAGTCCTTTTCTAGTGCTGGTCTTTCAGATATTGCTCGACTATTTTCAGACGAACAAGTCGCAGCAACGGGCTGGGTTCATTTTCTAGTCATGGACTTATTCGTAGGTCGCTGGATCTACTGGGATGGTCAAAATGCAGACATCTGGTCACGCCATTCTTTAGCCCTCTGTTTTTTTGCTGGGCCGCTTGGTCTCCTTTCTCATCTCATAACCCGATGGATTTTTCAAAAATTCTTCGCCAATGCAGCAGGTGAGGAAAATCCAACATCATCTAGCCCGACTCCGTCCTGACCCGGGCGTCCTGCCCCGTACGATTTATACCGATATGGGTTTCGCGCTACGATCAGGAAGTAAATGACAGATGACTCAAATATCTCAGAGCAAACATACGAGAGGATGCAAATGTTCATGGACGAATTAACGCCCTTACTCAAAGAATTAACAGGTCATCCAATTGCCTTTTTAGGTGGATTTTTCTCAGGAGCTTTTCGACTGAATCTCAACGAAGATCCGGTTAAAGTCTGGCTTGACCAGCAAG
Organism: Elainellaceae cyanobacterium; assembly: GCA_051162585.1. GTDB lineage: Bacteria > Cyanobacteriota > Cyanobacteriia > CAZCXK01 > CAZCXK01 > DBGGTD01. Next base: position 3,121 of record DBGGTD010000057.1, on the reverse strand, counting down.
CGGGATCATCCTATTCGTCAACCTCTTCAGACAGCGCCAATGGTAGAGGAAATGGACCTCAACCTATCTCTATCGAATAGCACGTCTGACTCAAAAATTTGAGGGGCTGAGGTCATCTAACCAAACTTCAACCTGTAGCCGTAAACGCATAGACGGTGTGCTGTGGCAATGGGTGAAACTTGGAAGGTGGGAAATAGCGTGTTGATAGTCGGCGATCGCAAAGTTCCAATCTCCTTGCAAATGACGCGTACGCCCGAGCTCTGCGTAAATATGACCCTCTAGTTGTCCGAAGCTTAGAGCCGTTTCAAGCGTCTCTATTGCTTGCTCATACATATTCAAATCGCGAAATGTGATCCCCTGGTTAATCCAGGCTCTAACATTTCCTGGATTGAGGTCTATAGCGTGCTCATAGTCACGAATTGCAGCGTGCAGATCTCCGCAGCAGGCATAAAAATTTGCCCGATTGTTATAGACACTATCTAATCGGGGATTAAGGGCGATCGCCTTATTGTAGTCGGCGATCGCAGCTTTGTAGCACGCATGCCGAAAATAAACGAGTCCGCGATTGTTATAGTCTATGGCGCTATCAGGGTTTCGAGAAATTAACCGACTAAATAAACGAATCGAGTTTTCATAGCGACCTTGCTGTGCTTCTGCTAATGCTCGCTGACGCAAATCGATATCAGCCTCAACCTGCTCTAAATGTGTCATTGATGCAGTGCTGCTAGATTCTGGTAAAAATCTAGTTTGGCGACGGCCTCTGCTTGCAGATTTTATCGAACGCGATGCAGTGGTAGTATTACCACGAGACAAGAGTTTAGTTCCGTTTCGTCGCTGAGTTCTAAATGGGCGAGTATTCATCTTGTCCTCCCTGGGCACTTACTCTCTTTTTGGTAAGAGGTTGGTTGAAATCATGAAAAAATCGCTCTTCTACTGTGAAGTGTCCGATCTCCCCAATCTCAAAACACATCCCCTTGTGTCACTTAATAATGCGTCTGCCTATCAAACTGTGAGGTTGAAACTACTGAAATAACGAGCACCCCTGAGGATGAAAACCTCCTCGTGAACAACACCTATTGTCTGAAGCACATGCTCATCTACAAATTTCGGAGGAAAACTCCAATTGCGTAAAAGTACGGATGACAGGTAAAAGTTCTGTGAAGAGAGGAATTTTTCCTAACTTTGTAACAGCTCTGAAACCTTGAGTATTTGTATCGAAGTTCACACGATAGAATGCATTAGAGCTCAACTTGCTTACGTTTACCCAAAAATTACGTTTCAAAATCAAGAGATTAGGGATTAGCGTTCAAATAATGTCCCGGCAGTTGGGTGGGTGACAAACAGCCGTTTGCCCGTACAGAGTCATTTCCAGTGGTAGGTTATTTACAAGCGAGTCCCTTAGTAGTATTCAGGAGTGTTCAATCGGTGAATCTCCTTTTAGTACAAGATGACCGCACTCTGCAAATGGTTGGCTTATTTCTGACAAACGGTACTAGGGTGTTGCAAGAGAAGCCGCGTTTTGCATTCTTCTTACTCTTCTTCCTAGCAAGTAGACTATGGTCTGAAGTTTTTTTGTAAAGTTTTCGCAAAATATTTTTATGGCAGTCGAATCGTCTTTCCTAAACTCACCCGATCTCACAGCAGAGGATTATGTTGTACTTGGCCTAGCCACCTGCTACATCAAGTCGGATGGCGAAATTCACGAAGTCAAAATTGCGGAACCGATTCCGTCAGCTGCTTTAGAAGCAATTCTTAAAGGCATTGTAACCTCGTATGAAATGGCGATCGCCATTTCTCTCGGTGACGTTATCCAAGGAAACGAGGCTAAGTTGCCGAAAGAATTTCCGATAGAAACTCAGCCATGCGATGGGTTTGCCGAACGGTTAACAGCAGCCGCTCGTACCTATAAGGCGAGAGCTGAGGCTCAGTCCCACATTCCAAAGGGTGCCGTTTATCAAGACTTCAATTTTTCACTTGAGCGGAAACGAATCTTAAATTCTGAACGGATTATCAAAGCTGAGGATAACGTTAAACAGCACTCATATACGCATAAAGTGTTATAGGCAAAGCGCCTATATTCTGTCTCTTGAACCAGCATTAACTGGAAAATTTCTAATTTCTAATGCGACGATACAAGAACTACAGGAATTTTCCAGTTGATTAAGCCAAACTAGTGCAACATATCGGAAATTTAGCACCTATAGTGCAAGCATCTCGCCCGCAGGTTGGCAAAGCCTCTCCTTCAAGAAAAACGAGACGCTCACACTACGAATTGATGGCAGATTAACGCAAAGTCTACTATGAGGACTATTCTGTGCTGAAACTCTACGGAGGCACTCGCAGCCGAGCCTCGATTGTTCAGTGGTATTTAGAAGAACTGGGAATTCCCTATGAATTCATTTTGCTTGACTTACAGGCTGGTGAACAGCATCAAGCTAAATTTCTTGAGATTAATCCTTTTGGAAAAGTCCCCGCCATTATCGACAATGGGCTCACAATTTGGGAGTCGGGTGCTATATTGCTCTATCTCGCTGAGAAATATTCGGCTCATCCTGCATCGATAGAGCAGCGTGCTGAATGGGGACAGTGGACTTTATTTGCTAATGCTACCTTAGGTCCTGGCATCTTTGTTGAGTCTAATCGAGAGCGAGAGGAAGATCGGCTTCTATCCCCGATCAATCAGAGACTAGAACAGCAGCCTTATATGCTAGGTGAACATTTTGGCATTGCTGATGTAGCAGTGGGTTCGATCTTGGCATACATGCCAATCATGCTAAAGCTAGATTTCAATGACTATCCGTCAATTAAGCAGTATCTTCAGCGTCTAGCAGAACGTCCTGCTTTCCAGAAAGCGATTGGAGGACGCATGCCATAACTGTTGAATTTCTCGTTTAATATTTCTCGATTGGATTTCTATAAACAAAGCACCCCTAGGGAGGTGCTTTAACATTGACTTTAAAAAATAACTATTCTCCTAAGATTAAGAGTCTAGGGGAGAATAGGTTAGAGATCCAGCATTGAGATCCAGAATGAAATCTAGACTTAGCGAAAACCGACTGCTGCCTGCCAGACAAATGCGAGAAGTAAGAAGAATACCGGAATGATGGGCAGAACATCAACT
>DBGGTD010000056.1:0-3202 GCA_051162585.1 Elainellaceae cyanobacterium | reverse complement strand
ACTTCACGGATGCAATTGTCGATCGCTATGAGATTAAGCTCCTCTGCGAGCGGGCAACGGGCGTGAATCCGGTGACAGGCGTTGACACTCGATATAGCTTGGGATGCCGATAACAGCACCCCGCAGACGATAGGATTCCCCATCAGCCGTTATGTCAGACGAATTGTCTTCTCCCCTCAGCCCATCGGAATTGCAGGAATGGCACCGCAAAATTCGCGAGGCAAGTCGCAATAATGTGCTGTGTCATTGTCGCGTGTGCGATCGCGAGTGGGTGAGTTCTGCAAAAACGTCGTGTCGTTGCGGTAGCTCAAATGTCGAGGCGATCGCCTGCTGGCAATTTCCAGACGATTGATTTTCTATTCAGAACAGGCTCACCTCAGCTTGCCCATGCCGCAACTGCATCCCAGGCGAGGAAATCTTGGAGCAGCGCATAATATCCATCAGCAGTTGGGTGTAGACCGTCATCACTGAGGCGCGATCGCCACCAAGCCTCACCTCTGCTCAACCAAAGATCAAGTACGTCTAAATAAGGAATGTCGTATCGTTGGCAGGCAGCCTGAGTCAGCGTTCGATAGTGCTGCTGGTCGGAGTGGTTGTAATGCAAAAAATTTGAAAAGGGCATCTTGGCTTCATCAACCGGAGCCATGCCCACAAAAAAGACTTGACACAGTTGACTCGCTCGCTCAAGCAAGCGATCGAGGTCTGCCTCAAATACGTCGGGTTCGGTGAAGTTGCGTCCGTAGGATCGCCCAATACGAGCAGAATCGTTGGTTCCGACCGAGAGAATCATGGCATCCGGGACGCGGTGACGCAGTTCGCCTCGATTGCGAAATTCAGCCTCTAGACGCCGAGACACGTGTTGAACGCCATCACCTCGAATCCCCAAGTTGTAAAGAATGTGCCCAGGGCTATCCGGCAACATCCACTGTCGTCTTAACCGCTCAACCCAGCCCCCTCCTTCAACATCGCCATAGCCGTAAATCAAACTATCCCCTATCGCGATGATTCGATATGGCGAAGAGGTCGGATGCAGGTGGGGCGATCGCTGACTAGACTGACTCGATAAGGTTTGCATTCGGTGCCAAGACTCCTCAACACGACAATTAACATAACTCTGCTTCTTGTAAGGTTCGAACAGAGTTTCAACCGGAATACTCGAACGGATTCTTCGAACGGTTTACCATCACATCGTGCGGTCACGCTCGTCAAACCCTTGCATCAAAGATTTGTTCATTAAAGACAGGCCCTGCACATTTACAAATTCAGCAGACTGTATCATCCTACAGAATTCTTTTCAAATCTTTGCGATTTTACAATATAGCGATCCTAAATCGCTTGTGAAGTGTGTGTGAGTGGTGGGGCGAGCGACCCCGCCCCACCACTCACAACCCATCTGGGATTGCTATATTAGCCTCAATGATGATGAAGTTTGTTTGAGAGGTTGTTGAAGAGTTGTTAGTTTGGACACGCTTGATACACTGGAGATCGGATTATGTTGCGATCTTCATTTACCGGAGTTAAAGCTCAACCTATGATAAAGCGTTCTACGATTGACGGTCCCCAGCTCATGCGACGGGCAGAAGACTTGATTAGCGCGGCATCCAATCGCTACCGGATTACGGTTCAGGTCGCAAATCGTGCCCAGCGTCGCCGGTATGAAGAATTTGATAGCTTAGATGATCCGAAGATGAAGCCCGTGATTCGAGCCGTCATCGAAATGTCAGATGAGCTAACCCAGCCTGAAATCATCGGCGAGTAGCTGTATTAGTCTTACAGACGCTCACACGCAATTCACAAGCGATTTAGAATCGCTACATTTAGTTCAGGATGACAGGCCATGGTGAAGAAGATCTTGAGATCCCCCTATGTGGCGATCGCCCTGCTGAGCATCGGGCTAACCATTTTGATGGCTGCATTGCCAGTCAACCAGTCTCCCGATAGAGGGGTGTCCTTCTTCACCAGTCAGCCTGCTAATGCTCAATGGCGAGGCACAGCCGAAGCAGCGCAGCGTGTCTATGAGGCCATGCCAGAGCTGCCATTGGCGAATGAATACGTGAGTTCTGAAACGGGAGACGCCAATCCTGAAAACACATTTGCAAATCGCTTCGTCCGCTATCATCTCTACATTCAGCGGCGCTCTCCGACCTTTCGCTTTGATTGGAAAATCACCCTAGCGGATTACCTGGGCATCAATGACTGGATGCGAGAAGACGAATATCCGGGGGCAGGGATATTGAGAACCAATGCGCTCGATGGCGATCGAGACATCGTTCAAAATTTGAGTCGCGCTGAGCGAGATAAACTTGTGCAAACGCTGGTTGGTATCTTTACCCCTGATGCGTCGACATCCTCCAGTCGCGAATCTAATGGGTTATCAGAGTCATCGGCTCAGTCTGATTCGTCAGATGAGTCTCCTCCTGTCAGAGTAGAGCCCGGAGCCGCAGATTTATTGCTACCTTAGCTGTAGCGAAAAGTGGCAGTATTTTGGCTTTACGAGTCTCTAATGGTTCACCAAGACTGATTCTTGAGGGGTGCCTCTCAGCAAATCGGTAATTTCTTCTCGATAGTCTTGGAAATCAGCTTGCCGGCGAATGTGATAATCGCGGTCAACCGGCAAGAAAATTGACGTTTCTCGTTGAACCGTCCCCGGACGCGCTGACAGGGTATAGATCCGCTGAGCTAAGAATACGGCTTCATCAACATCGTGGGTAATCATCAAAATTGTCGTGTTGGTGCGTCGCCAGAGCTGAAGCAAAAATTGCTGCATGGCTTCTTTGGTCTGCACGTCTAGCGCTCCAAACGGCTCATCCATCAGCAATACCTTAGGCTGAGACGCTAGGGCACGGGCGATCGCTACCCGTTGCTTCATGCCGCCCGATAGCTCTTTAGGATAGGATGCGGCAAACTGCGTAAGCCCAACTACATCTAGGTAATACGAGGCCTGCTCTCGACGGATTGATTTTGGAACACCTCTAAGCTTTAAGCCAAACCCTACGTTATCTGCAACCGTCATCCAGGGATACAGCGTATAGCGTTGAAACACCATGCCTCGATCGGCTCCAGGCCCAATCACAGAGACGCCATCCACAGCAATATTTCCTGCCGTGGGCAGATCTAATCCTGCGATCAGTCGCAACAGAGTCGACTTGCCTGATCCCGATGCACCTACAACACAGACAAATTCACCCGTTTCGACGTGTAA
>DBGGTD010000055.1:0-4916 GCA_051162585.1 Elainellaceae cyanobacterium | reverse complement strand
ATACAGATCTCAGCTATGCCAATCTCAAGGGGGCGGATTTGCGTCGGGCAGATTTGCGCCGGGCAAACCTCCGCTCTGCCAATCTCAGACGCACTAATTTAGCAGATACAACCCTCAACGATGTTGATTTATCTCAGGTTGATCTGTTTAAGGCCAGCCTATTTCGGGCCTATTTGCGAGATGCTAACCTCAGCAATTCGAGTTTAGTCCAGGTTGATCTGCGGGGTGCGACGTTACCCCGTGCTGTCTTGAGAAATGCAAATCTTCGGGGTGCCAATCTTGAAGGCGCAAATCTCCGCAAAGCGGATTTGACTGGGGCAAATCTCAATGGTGTGAATCTGACGTTTACAATCCTTTGTAATACCACCATGCCAAATGGAGTGGTGGAAGACCGGAACTGTGATGCCTAATGTCATCGATTTAAGCGGGGTCTGCAAAGAATTTGCTTGAGGTGATCCCCAAACCAGGGTAGGATATCCGCTTAATTAACGATATTCGTGACAGTACGGGGAGAATGGCATGGTGGGAGCCACAGAACACTTCATTGATGTGGGATCATTCCAGTGGTTCTACCGGAAAGCGGAGCCGATTAATCCGTCTGATAAACCCCCTGTGATCTGCCTGCACGGGCTGCCATCTCAGAGTTACAGTTGGAGACACGTGCTCTCTGCCTTATCCGACCAAGGATTTGTGGCGATCGCCCCCGACTGGCTAGGATTAGGATTTTCCGATAAGCCTGATAAACGAAAATTTGCGTACACACCCGATGCGTATCTTGAGGCTCTGGCTGATTTTTTAGAAGCCCTCGAAATTTCGCGCTTTTCCCTGGTTGTGCAGGGATTTTTAGGGTCGGTCGGCTTGCAGTATGCAAGTCGTCATGCTGGCCAGATCGAGCGACTGGCGATCATCAATACGCCCGTATCAACCGATGCCAAGCTGCCGTGGAAAATTAAACAGCTTGGCATTCCTCTGGTGGGTGAGATGCTGACCCAAGACCCGTTATTAGTTGACCGCACCTTAGAAGGCGGTGGCCCGTATCAAATCGATGATGATGATTTAGATGTCTATCGCCGCCCGTTTCTCAAGAGTTCTGATGCAGGGCGTGCTTTGTTTGTGTTGGTGAGACGTTTGCAGCTCCAGCAGACCATGGTAGACATTCAGGACGGATTTGCAAACTGGACCCAGCCAACCCTCATCGTATGGGGAACCGCCGACCCGTGGCTGCCGCTGAGCATGGCAGAAGACTTCGCCAAAGCGCTTCCAGATTCAGAATTGGTTCGACTGGAGGAGGTCGGTCATTATGCGCAAGAAGACTGGCATGAAAAGGTGTCTGCAAACCTAACGACCTTCTTACGCCGCAAGACGTTGTAATTGCCACATCAAAGAAAAAGACCCGATGCCTAATCACCGGGTCTTCCTATCGCGGCTCAAGGCTGACCAGAGCCTTGTCGCAACCGACTCCCACGAAACTGATTCAAAACTGCTCATTCGATTGGTGATGCTGATAAGCCCTGATGCCAATCGATACGCCTATCCAAATCAACGAAACTCTATTTGTATTTTAGAATACATTTTTTAGTGTTTTTGATTGCGTTTAACATAGCTTAACGGGGCTTGACGGGCGATCGTCGTCTTTGGGGCACAACACCTGCTTGAGTCCGCGTTCTTTCAGGGCAGAGAATGCTTATCGGATAGCCCCGGCTTTATTTCTTTACAAAGTCAGTAAAATGTTAAGATATATGTGTATTACGCCTAAGCAGTGCAGTTTTCCGGGTGCTTGACAATCTTTCCCCATCAGATCTATAGTTTGCTGCTCGTCCCCAAAATATGATCTCTGCTGAAGAAATCGATTTACGTTTACAGCGACTCCAAGCTGAGCAAGCGCTGATTCTAGATCAGGTTGATAATGCGATCGCCTTGTTTGATCGTGACTGTCGCTTAATATTATTTAACCAAAAATTAACCCAGATGTGGGGTTTAATCCCGGGTTGGCTTGTTCAACAGCCGCACTACGGTGAGGTGTTTTCTGAGATTGCTCGCCAAGGAGGCTGGACGAGCGACCAGCAACACACGGTTGAACAAGCGTTTGTGCAAACCAGTCAAATCGGAACCTCCTTTTCATTGACGCAGCCCAATGGCATGTGTTTAGAGGTCTATGCCAGCGCCACATCAGAGCGGGGGCGGCTCTTTAATTTTCGAGACGTGACCATCCAACGAAAGGCTCAGGCTGATCTCAATGCTGAGGTGCGGCGGCTCACATTTTTGCTGGGGCTCACCGAACGGCTGCAAACCTCCGAAGGCATGCAAGAAATTGGCAAGTTTGCTCTCTCCTATCTTGTGCAGGCAATGGATGCAGCCTTTGGCGATGTTAAGGTAATTCGAGGCAGCGGAGGCGATCGCCATGCGGCACCCATTACCAACCAAATTGCCAGCGAATTCATTGCCACCTATGGAGAGCCTGTTATCCAAGAAATGGAAGACTATTTATGGAAAGGGATTCCATACGGGCAGGGTCTACTCTGGGATGTTGTTGAAACGGGCAAACCAATCTTTGTCGAAGATTATGCCAATCACCCTAGAGCATTTCAAGGCTTCAGATATCCTGGGATTGGTCAACTTGGTATTTTCCCAATTCCCGCTGCAGACAGCACGATTATCGGCGTTTTAACATTAGAATCTCGAAATCTTCGCAAACTTCAAGGTGCTCCCCAACAAGATATGCTGCTGGCGGCTTGTCGCACGCTTGGGGCCGCGATTGAGCGGGCCCGATCGGAAGCTCGGCTTTGGAGTATTAATCAAGATTTAGAGCAGGCATCCCGACTCAAGTCAGAGTTCTTGGCATCGATGTCACACGAACTCAGAACGCCCCTCAACAGCATTCTTGGATTCGCAGATTTGCTCCAGCGGCAAGTCTCGCATCAACTGGGCGATCGCCAAGTTCGACATGTGCAAGCCATCGAACGCAGCGGTCATCATCTCTTACAACTGATTAATGAGATTCTCGATCTATCTAAAGTTGAAGCCGGTAAAGTCGAGCTTGATCTGAAGCAGGTTTGTATTACGAGCCTTTGCCGCGATTGCCTGCGCATGATTCAGCCAACCGCTGACAAAAAGCGCCTCGATCTTACGCTAGAGCTTGATTATCCTCTCGAACAGGTCATTTTAGACGAACGTCGAGTTCGACAAATGATCGTCAATTTACTGTCCAACGCAGTGAAATTCACCCCCGAGAGAGGTGTGATTAAACTTTCGGGCAAGTTAGCGTACGGAGAGCAGTTATCGCAAGACATTCGCCCCGACCAAAGCCCAGTTAATTCGAGCACGCCCTATTTACTTATAGAAGTTGCCGATTCGGGAATTGGAGTCTCTCAAAACAAGCAGCATCTTTTGTTTCAACCATTTCAACAAATTGATGCCTCATTAAACCGCCGTCACGACGGAACAGGTTTAGGCTTAGCGCTAACCAAGCGGTTGGCTGAGTTGCATGGGGGAACGGTATCGTTTCAATCGACTGAGGGACAGGGCAGCAAGTTTCGTATTTGGCTACCCCTCACCGAGCTCAGGCAAGAGTTGTCGGAGCGTGTAGAGCCTCAATCTGACTTTGAAGACTTTGCCGCATCACGGCGCCCTGAATATGTTTCAAAGCCCGGAGTAAAGCGCATTTTAGTCGTTGAGGATCAACCGTATAACCAAGTGTTGATTTCGGAGTTTTTAGAATCTGAGGGGTATTGTGTTGAAATCATCATCGAAGGAACAACGATGTCTGAGACGATTCACTCTGAGTTTGTCACTCAACAGACGCTGCCCAATTTGATTTTGATGGATATTCAATTGCCGGGTGTCGATGGCTTTCAGCTCTTGAAGCAGCTAAAAGACCATGAGCTCTGGTGTGAGGTTCCAGTGATTGCGCTGACCGCAATGGCGATGGCAGGCGATCGCCGTCGATGCCTTGAAGCCGGAGCAGATGCTTACTTTAGTAAACCATTAGATTTGGATAAGGTGCTGTCTGAAGTTCGGTTCCTTATCAATGCTCGACAGGCTCAATCACCCAAAAAATCCTTATCTTAGGGTGTCAATGGCTTGTCCAATCAGGGGTGCATCATCACCAGTCCAGTGCGTTCGTAATCTACTAATCTTTGGGGTCTGATCAGATAAAGATTTACTCTCTCTTAAGCTTGTTTGTGCGGTTGGGGGCATCAGTCATTTTCGTCAGTGATGAATAGTTAGCAGGTTGGAAACGATACAATCCTGGCGCTATAGGACACGCACACTGCAAGTTGCTCGGTGCAGAGACTTGCCTGGATTTAGGGCTGATTTTTCCCCAAAGGCTTGCTGCCATTTTACCTGTTGTATCCCTGTGGGTCGTCCATTCATTCCTATGCAGTCTACGTTGCCTTACATATTGCTAGTCGATGATGATGAGAATAATTTATTTCTTCTAGAGGAGCTTTTAGCCTCGGAAGGATATAAAACTCAGTCTGCATTGTCAGGACAGCAAGCGCTAGATATTGCCCACAACGCTCAGCCTGATTTGATTTTGCTAGATGTCATGATGCCCGGAATGGATGGCTTTGAAGTGTGCCGTCAGCTCAGAAGTAATACCTCATTAAGTGCGACTCCTATTATCTTTCTGACTGCTCTTGATGATGAAGAATCACGGCTGAAAGGATTAGAGGTCACAGGGGATGATTATCTCACAAAGCCAATTCGGAGTCGCCTACTTCTTGGGAAGGTAGCCAATGTTCTAAAGCTCCACCATTTGCGATCGCAACAGTTAGAAACCCAGGCAAATGATCGGTTTCAGCAGCAAGTGGCGATCGCATTGAAAGCCAATGAGTCGTTGTCTGAAAAGTTTCGCCTATTTGTGCCGGATCAGTTTTTAGAACGAATTGCGCCGGGGGGAGTCGATTCAATTC
>DBGGTD010000054.1:0-2940 GCA_051162585.1 Elainellaceae cyanobacterium | reverse complement strand
CAGATTTGCGGCATTGCCAATCGCCACACCAATCGCCCAGCCTGCCCGTTTAATTAGCAGTTGAGCAACTTCATCTCCACGGTTAGCGGCTTCGCTGATGTGCTGAGCGGTGATGGTGGAGAGCTGATGGTTGACGAGTTCTCGCAAAATGGCGCCTTGATTGGGGTGTTCTTGCAGGTGGGCGATCGCATCATGCGCTAGATAGGGGCCTGATGCCAAGCGTTCAACACAGCCTTGCTTACCGCATAAACATATTGGACCCGATGGATCAACGACTGTGTGCCCGATTTCACCGGCCATCCCTCTGCTGCCTCGCCAGGGTTGCTTATTCAGAATCCAACCGCCACCGACGCCAGTGCTGATCGTCACATACAGCAAACTGTCATAGGGCTGCCCTGCTCCAAATCGCGATTCACCTAGGGCCGCAACATTGGCATCATTATCAACGCTCACAGGCACGCCGATTTCATCTTCTAACCACGCTTGGAGCGGCACGTTCTCCCAGCCTGAAACATGGTGAGAGAGGCGCACCGTCCCCGTTGTGAAATCGACAGGCCCACCAAAACTCACGCCAACGGCATCGGGGCGTTTGCCATTGAGCACATCATGAATTAGCGATCGCATGATCTGTAAATCGGTTTCTTGATTGGCATCGGGAGGTGACAAGGCACGACAATATGCTAACCACTGCGTTGACCCGATAGTCGTGGTAGCGGCAGCATGTTTGGTGCCTCCAAAATCGAGTGCAAGAAGTAATGATGTCATGATTCTAAACACTCATATCGTTGGGAGAGTGGGGCAGGCGTCAATATGGCTTAATCCATAAAATCTACTCATGTAAACCATGTGTAATATGGTTTGAACCTGCTCTGCAAGATCGTTAGATTAAAAGAGTGAGGAATAACAGATACATCGCGATGTGGCAGGTTTGAGGAATGGACGTGTAGAACTTGCCAATATGTGATTTTGATCGCGTAATGGGGCATTTTTGAGACTGTAACCCAACGGATAGATAGCAGCCGCGATCGCTTCGTTTGCACTACTACTTTAAATATCACCAGGAGGTTTGAGATGTTGATAGGTACTACCTCTCTCAATCAGAAACTTCAAAATTCACAATCTGTTAAGGATGGGTTTCGGGAATTTTTGAAAAAGTTTTGGCAATTTAGCCGATTTTATGGACAGTATCATTCAACGCCAATTCACAAACGGCGCATCATGGTTGAAGAGCACCTTCACCACACCTAAATTCCGTTAAAAAAGGGGCGCAGACGCGCCCCTTTTTGCCTCATACGTGACTACATCAAGCGCTATGCACTTTCTCCAACAGGAAGCATCTGCCCCTGCTTGAGTCGATACATATAATTTTTGAGATCAAGCGCGACCTGGTTTGAGAGGAAATACGCTCCTAACAAGTTTGGAAACGCCATCGCAAGCAGCATTCCATCGCTGAAATCGATCACAGCCGTCGGATTGGCAATTGAGCCGATAAAGATGGCTAACAGAAATAAGCCTTTGTAGACAATTAAGCTACGTTCGCCAAATAGGTATTCCCAACTGCGCTCGCCGTAATAGCCCCATGAAATCATGGTGGAGAAGGCGAAGAAGAAGACCGCGATCGCCAATACTGCCGGGAACCATCCCAAGACGGTACCGTAAGCAACAGAGGTCATCTCAGCCCCCCCAAGCCCTGAAAACTCAGGATTGTTGTAAACGCCCGTGATGACGATAACCAAAGCCGTCATGTTGCAGATGACAACCGTGTCGATGAAGTGCTCAAGCAGCGCTACGATGCCTTCACGGACGGGTTCTTCAGTTCGAGCTGCCGAATGGGCGATCGCCGCTGACCCAATTCCTGCCTCATTCGAGAAGGCAGACCGTCTCAGACCCTGCACCATTACTCCGACAAAGCCGCCGCCCACCGCTTGAGGCGAAAATGCCTGGGTGATAATAGTGCTGATTGCAGCGGGAATTTGAGTGAAGTTGGCTAGCAAAATCCAAACGGATGCCAGCACATAGAGGGCACACATGAGCGGCACAATCGTTCCTGCAACCATGCCAATTCGCTGGATGCCGCCAATGATCACCAAGGCAACCAGCGAGACCAGAACAAGCCCATAAAGCCATCCTGGAAGCGCCGGAATGACGGTTGATACAGCTCCAAATGACTGATTTGACTGGAACATGCTTGCGCCGCCAAAGGTGCCGCAGATACACAAAAAGCTGAACACAACGGCGAGTACTTGACCCAACTTACGTTGCCCTAGGTCTGCCAACCCTTTAGACAGATAGTGCATCGGTCCGCCGGAGACGGTGCCGTCCGGCTTCACGATTCGATACTTTTGCCCCAGCGTGCATTCAACAAACTTGCTGCTCATCCCAAACAGCCCGCCCATCGTCATCCACAGAGCGGCTCCCGGACCTCCCAAACTGATGGCGATCGCCACCCCTGCGATGTTTCCGAGCCCGACCGTTGCAGAGAGCGCCGCTGAAAGCGCCTGAAAGTGGGAGACTTCTCCCTCTTCATTGGGGTCGTCATACTTACCGCGTACGACATCAATCGCATGACGAAACGCGCGGATATTGATAAACCCCATTCGTAGCGTAAAGAAAACGGCTCCGACCACGAGCCAAAGCACGATTAGGGGAAATCCTCCGACGCTGAAGAAAAGAACACCAAACACGGCCTCTACAAATGTAGAAAAGGCAGCATTAATCGCACCTAAAAACGAATCGCTTGCCGCCTCATCTTGCGCCAGTGCGACGGAAGGAATCAATAGAAAAAGTAGGATATAAAGCCACGTTTTTCCAAACAATTGCATAAATTTCGATAGTCGCATCTGCGTCCTTGCCCTCCTGAAACTTCAAAACATCCAAATCGGCATCAATCGACGAAAACCCTGTGAAACTCACTCACTTTCAAAGCACTCGAGTCATATA
>DBGGTD010000053.1:0-2985 GCA_051162585.1 Elainellaceae cyanobacterium | reverse complement strand
CAGTTAGTCCCTGTCCCCGGCGATAAGGAAACGTTAATCGCTTCCAAGCCTTCGATTACTACCTTTTGGCGCGACGTAACCCAAGGGATGAATCTTTGGCTAGTCGGCGATGAGCCGATTCAAACCTCTATCGATCATGTTGAACGGCTGATTTTAGATGCGGAGTGGGTTGAGGTTGATGCTGCGCGCACCGAGCTCTATTTAAGCTTGTGTTGGGGAAATCCTAAGGAGTGTCATTACAAATGGGCATGGCCCAACTCCTATTGTGAACGGATTATTGCTGCAGATGCTGAACCCAGCTCAATCAAGGTATAGTAAATTCCATATTCAATTTGCTCGTTAGGTTCGAACGACCTACGTTTAGGAGAATTGCGATGCCAGTTGCCGTTGGGGTAATTGAAACCCAGGGTTTTCCGACTGTTTTAGCGGCAGCAGATGCGATGGTCAAATCGGGTCGAGTCACGATTGTTCGCTACGATCGCGCTGAGAGCGGGCGTCAGTTCGTCGCGGTGCGAGGTCCCTTGTCTGAGGTGAAACGCGCTGTAGAAGCCGGAATCGAAGCCGCTAATCTGCTTCCCTATGAAGGGCAAGTTACAACCTACTACATAGTTCCTAACCCACCCGAAAACCTAGAAGCCGTATTACCCATTGACTATAGTGAAGAATCTGAAGAATTTAGAGTGTAGCTGTACCTCCAAAGGTCAGTACCTCCAAGGGGCAATCTAAAAACAAACGTGTACAAACGTAAAGAGTTGTTTTATACATTACACAACGCTGGGTTTCGACAAAATCTAGTCTGAAGACTCGTACAATGAGTTAGATTTGAATGTGCGTTCCGTTTGATTGCTTGTCATTGATTCAGGAGAGGGGACATGCCAGAGGCAGTTGGGTCGCTTGAGACGAAGGGGTTTCCACCAGTGCTTGCCGCAGCTGATGCAATGGTGAAAGCCGGTCGGGTTACGTTAGTGGGATACATCCGTGCGGGAAGCGCTCGCTTCACCGTCAATATTCGCGGAGATGTATCTGAAGTCAAGGCGGCTATGGAAGCTGGGGTTGAAGCTGCAAAAAATGCCCCCGGCGGTGTGCTCGAAACGTGGGTGATTACTCCACGCCCTCATGAAAATGTGGTTGCGGTGCTACCCATTGACTTTAACGAAGATGTTGAAGTATTTCGTCGGTCAGTGGAAGAGCCCCTTTTGCCGGGGCGAGGTAACGGCGCAGGCCGTTAATCGAATTATCACAGTTCGTTAAATTTTAGGTAAGAAACGATACCTGACCTGGCCGGGCATCCGTAAAGTCAAGGAATCTTGGCTATAACGGACGTAAGAGGCATTAGGTCAGGATTATGCGTTTTGAACTAAACCGATGGCTATGGAACGCTACAAGCAGCTTGGCTGTTACCGCTTCTATGCTTGGCGTTTGTTGGATGATGCCTGCCCTCATCGAGAGCCGGCCAGCATCAGTCTGGGCACAGACGCCTGCGATCGCCTCTAGAATGGCAGAATTAAAGGCATCTAATCAGCGATGGATTGAAATTGATCTCTCCCGACAGCGCTTGTTTGCCTGGAATGGAGAGCGTCCCGCCTATGCTGTGATCGTTTCTACAGGGACGAGGAGCAATCCTACTATAACGGGGTCATTCGCAATTCAATCGATGCATCGCACCTCACGAATGCGCGGAGACGGCTATGATGTTCCAGACGTCCCTTTCACGATGTATTACTCCGGCAATTACGCAATTCATGGTGCATATTGGCATAACCAGTTTGGGACACCCATGAGTCACGGATGTGTCAATGTTGCGGTTGACCACGCCGAGTGGTTATTTAACTGGGCAAGGATTGGAACGCCGGTCATTGTTCATGAATGACTTGGAAGGACTAGGTAATACGGTTGTTGAAGCCATCCTTCACCGAGTTACTCGTCGAGGCCGTCGCCAATGAGCCTTGTTTCCTTCTTGCTAATTAGAATCATCATCGGGGAGAACCCACTTGGGTGGCTCCGTTACTTTTTTCATGACGGCTTCTTGGGCGATCGCCAACATATCATCCAATGATGTTTCGTGGATGAATTTCGAGGCTTGCTCTTTATACTCCAAATTAGGGCATCGATCGCCTAAAACACAGCCATTCACACAGGCTTCCGCACAATTAATCTGAGCCGGGTTCATTTAATGTGTCCTCCTGCTATCTAGAATCACAAATCGCACATTAACAAAAATCACATGATCATGCATGGGATGTTAGGGTACGATGCGAGTCGCTACTAACCATATCTATCCGCGTTGGTTTCGATCGTAGCGCACTCCGCCAGGGGATGTGGCAAGGTTAATTGCTCACATTCACGCTACATGAATCGTCGATGATGCGTCAGTCGGGGAGCTTATATTGCCCGACGATTCGCTGAGCAAAGTCTGGCACATGAGCCTCAAGTTTTTGGGGATAATGCCGTTTGACATAGAGATAATTGCGCGTGAAGTGAGAGTCGATGGAAAATCGAGCATACTCTAATCCTTTAGGCCCGATTTTTTCGATGACGACGCCCATGAGTTTGGCTGCCCACATCGGCAATGTCACGCCTTTGTCATAGGCGGGTATGCTTTGCTGGACAGCATTTTGGCGATCGCCAGCAGACATGACGGGTTGCGTATTTAACTGATCCATGACGAGATCTAGCATCTCTTGCCCGCGATCGTTGCGAACTACAATCCATTGCCAGCCAAAGGGCGCTCCCATATAGCCAACGACCAAATCGGCTAGAGAATTTACATAGTCAAAACAGCTCATACACGACGGCGCAAACACATCTTTAAGCTGGTTCGTTTTTAAGCCAAAGAAGGGCACCTTCTCAATCGAGCCATCCTCATGCTTAAAATGAACTTGAAAATCTTGCATAAACTCGTAATGCACAACCGTCTCAGGTGATCGGCTGGTGGTATCTAGGAATTTCTGAAGCCCGGCGCGGGTCACGTTATCGACGCACGGG
>DBGGTD010000052.1:0-2473 GCA_051162585.1 Elainellaceae cyanobacterium | reverse complement strand
GTCGCAGCACAGCATTTTGCCGCAGGTTTGACAAATTCTCAAGTGAACCCAGCGTTGGCGTAGCCTCTCGGTACGAGAATCGCCAACCCGAATGCATTCCTCACAGCGAAATACCGGGTAATTGGCTTTTGAAATCATAGTCTCTAGCGTCAGTTCGTTCAGGTGTTGACAAGCCATAGAATGCTCCTGTGAATGTGCAAGATAGGTGCTTGATTAAATGGGATACAGCCATGTGCGAAAGAGTTGTGTGAGGCGTGGCATGATCACATAGGTGAGCAGGGCAACCGTTAGACTTGTAACCAACAACGTTCTGAGCAATGCAGGCAGCCCAGCTAGGAGCGGGACTAGCAAACGATTGAGAATAGATATCGTAAAAAACACTCCCAGCCATGTCACGATCGCCATTTTGTAGCGCGGGGGTGGATCCTTCATGGGTTTATTGGGAAGCGTAAACCAGGTTTCCAGACCCGTCAGGGTTTGAATGGTTTCAGGCTTTTCAATCAAGGACTGCAATCGCGCCAACCATTCCTGCCGTACACTGAATTCCAGCCAGGTTTTGAGGTTGTCGTAATGATCAAATTTGACAATTGCCACATATTCAGGATGAACGTGATCACAGGGACGGATTACACTCACCCCTAAATGCCCCTTGAATTGATGGGCAGCCGTCGCAATTCCGTGCAACCACTCCTCATATCCCTGTTCACGCCCAGTCCGGACGAGGTGAGAAATGATAGCGGTCACCTGGTGAGTTTCTGCATCTGTACCCACTACCCCTGACTCTAGCATGAGAGATGACCTCAGAAAAACTTGGTTGCAAGGAACGTGATGAGTGCTAATGTGCGATCGCAGCTTTTAAGGAAGATCGGGCGTTGGCGATTGCCCCTATCTATGCACAAAATTATTAAGTGTCGCCGCAACACAGCAACACGGTTGATCACTTGACAGTGACAATACCCACTCAGCTACACACGAGTCATGAGGCGCTCACTTTTGGCAGAGCCAGCATTTGATGTTGCTGCATAGCTCGTCATCAGGTTTTTATAGTCAGGAATAAACCCTGCTAAGAGATTGCCTAGCCCTTCAATATCGTTACGCCAGTCACGGTGCAATTCACCCACGACGCTAAACCAATTGACCAACTGAACGCCAGCATGAGACATCCGATCCCAAGCGGCATCGCGACAGACTGCATCGAAAGTGCCAGAGGCATCAGTAACCACAAAAACGTCATAACCTGCCTCTAATGCCGAAAGCGCACAAAAAGTAACACACACATCTGTGACAATGCCAGCAATAATCAATTGCTTCTTACCCGTTGCTTCTACGGCCTTAACAAAGTCTTCATTGTCCCAAGCGTTAACCTGTCCAGGGCGCGGAATGAAGGGAGCATCGGGAAACATCTCTTCTAGTTCTGGCAGGATGACTCCATTGGGACCATCCTCAAAGCTAGTGGTCAAAACGGTAGGCAGGTTGAAAAATTGGGCTGCACTTGCCAGCGCCAGTATATTATTTTTGAAGTCAGCGGCACCAATATCACGCACAAGCGAGAACAATCCAGTTTGGTGATCAACCAGTAAAACCGCAGCATTATTCTTGTCTAGACGATTGTACTTGAATGTAGACATTCGGTAATTCTCCTATTTGAGCAATGGGTGAATGAGGAAGTGCAGCATAAAATTAAAAATCAGCAACTACAGGATTTCACTGATAAGCGAAACATCTGGTTCCTCTCAAGAGCTTGTGACGTCAGCTGTTTTGCCACACCTCAGTGTGCAAGACGGCTCCTTATTTCACCACGCAAGATCCATCAGTTAACCGTTGAGTTAAGGCGTGCGGCTTTGCACAGTGCGTTCGCGTAGCGTGCCCAAAGGGCATTCGCTTCACTGTGCGATCGCTCCTAATGCTTTCAATGTCGCTTCTTGAGCTTTTGTCAATCCCATCGCTCCCTGAATATTCATGCCTTCATACAGCCGATCAACCATCAATGTCTGAGTGCAGCGTCCAGTGGCCACATCCCACACCTTAATGGTGCGATCGTCACTGCCACTGACTAAAAACTGCCCGTTCGGGCTAAAGCTGACCGACGTCACCCAACTGGTGTGCTCGTGCAATACATTCAGACAACATCCGGTTTGCAGATTCCAGAGCCGAATGGTCTGATCACCACTGCCACTCGCCATTAGTTGATGATCAGGGCATACAGCGACAGACCAGATTCCACCCGTATGCCCCCGCAACACTTGTGTACGTTCGCCAGTCTGGAGATGCCACACTCGGATGGTTTGATCAAAACTACCGCTGATGAGCTGCTGATCGTGGGCTGCAAATGCCAGGGTGAAAATGCTGCCTGTATGCCCCTGCAATACCTGCCGACACGCCCCAGTTTTGACATCCCACAGTCGAATAGTTTGGTCACAACTGCCGCTTGCCAGGTGTTGATTGTCGTTACCAAATGCGATCGCTCCCACAT
>DBGGTD010000051.1:0-3390 GCA_051162585.1 Elainellaceae cyanobacterium | reverse complement strand
CCTTACGCTTTCGCGTTAGGACGTTGAACGTGTGTAGAGCCCCCGCGGCGCGGGGGCTCACCCACCGTTCAACGTCCTAACGCGAAAGCGTAAGGCTATAAATGGCGATCGCGCCCTGTTTTTTCTCTACGCTTCGGAGATTTCGAAATATTACACAAATAGTAAGCAGCTGTTCTAAAATTGAAAAGGGTATGTTACGGAGGCTAGTTAGAGCTGCGAATGGAGGCGATCGCATAGGCGGTGCATCTGACCGCAAAAAAGTCAATATATCGACGCAGACGTTGGAGAGATAACCGACTCTTCGCATTTGATTAAAAACTCGTATTTGTCACTGAAAGGCGCTGAAGCAAAGGTTTCCAGCTTTTATCAGTGGCGATCGCTTTTCACCCTCTTTCGCCATCATGTCAAGATATTTTACAATCAGCACTGTTGGCTTAGTTATAAGCAGAACTTTAAAGAGTTCTGAGTGACTCAGCAGCCCGCGCTGGCTACGAAGAACACATCGGTTTCCTCTGGGTAACATGTGAGAGTGGTCACCCGAAGTTTGTAGCACTTAATTCAGAGAGCAAATATGAAGAAAGATCTCACTCGTTATCGAAATATTGGTATCTTCGCTCACGTAGACGCGGGCAAGACGACCACAACTGAGCGCATCCTGAAGCTGACCGGGAAAATTCACAAAATTGGTGAAGTTCATGAAGGTGCAGCCACAACCGACTTCATGGAACAAGAGCAAGAGCGGGGGATTACCATTCAATCTGCTGCAACCTCTTGCTTCTGGAAAGATCACCAACTTAACATTATCGATACTCCGGGCCACGTCGATTTCACCATCGAGGTGTATCGTTCTCTCAAAGTGCTCGATGGCGGAATTGGTGTATTTTGTGGCTCAGGTGGAGTTGAACCCCAGTCTGAAACAAACTGGCGCTACGCGAACGACTCCAAAGTTGCACGCATTATCTATGTTAATAAGCTCGATCGAGTTGGCGCTGATTTCTTCCAGGTCGTCAAGCAGGTTGAAGATATACTTGCCGCCAAGCCGCTCGTGATGGTGCTACCCATTGGCCAGGAGAGCGACTTCAAAGGCGTTGTTGATTTGCTCACTCGCAAGGCATGGGTGTGGGACGAATCGGGCGACCCCATGAACTATGAGATTCAAGATGTTCCTGCCGATATGGTGGATCAGGTCGAAGAGTATCGTGAAGCTCTAGTCGAATTGGCGGTTGAGCAAGACGACGATGTGATGGTGAAGTACCTAGAAGGAGAAGAGGTCACAATCGACGAGATCAAGCGCTGCATTCGCAAAGGCACTAATGAGCTCGCTTTCTTCCCGACCTATTGTGGCTCCTCGTTTAAGAACAAGGGAGTCCAGCTTGTCCTGGATGCTGTCGTCGATTATTTGCCTGCTCCACCTGAGGTCAAGCCGCAGCCAGAAGTTGACTTAGAAGGTCATGAAACGGGCAAATACGCCATTGTCGACCCAGACAGCCCCTTACGGGCGCTGGCGTTCAAAATTATGGACGATCGCTTCGGGGCGTTGACTTTTACTCGGATTTACTCAGGTACCTTGAAGAAGGGTGACTCGGTGCTAGACACAGCGACCGGAAAAACCGAGCGAATTGGTCGCTTGGTTGAGATGCACGCTAATTCCCGTGAAGAGGTTGAATGGGCTCAAGCGGGCGATATCGTGGCGATCGTGGGTCTGAAGAACGTCCAAACTGGGCACACGCTCTGCGATCCCAAAGATCCAGCAACCCTCGAACCAATGGTGTTCCCTGAGCCTGTCATTTCGATTGCTGTGGCGCCGAAGACAAAAGGATCCGTTGAGAAAATGGGCATGGCGCTAAGCAAGATGGTTCAAGAAGATCCGTCTTTCCACGTCGAGACTGATGAGGAGAGTGGAGAAACCATTATCAAAGGAATGGGTGAACTCCACCTGGATATTAAAGTTGATATCCTCAAGCGGACTCACGGTATTGAGGTGGAAGTGGGTAAACCCCAAGTTGCGTATCGAGAGTCAATCACCAAACGCCTCGAAGACAGCTACACCCACAAGAAGCAATCGGGGGGATCAGGGCAGTATGGCAAGATTGATTATGTCCTCGAACCCGGTGAGGTGGGAACTGGCTTCCAATTTGAATCGAAGGTGACGGGCGGAAATGTGCCTAGAGAATTTTGGCCTGCCGTTCAGAAGGGGTTTGCGTTTAGCATTGATAAGGGGCCATTGGCCGGATTCCCAGTGGTGGATCTAAAGGTCACCCTCACCGATGGTGCCTATCACCCCGTTGACTCATCGGCGATCGCTTTTGAAATTGCCGCAAGAGCCGCATATCGGCAGTCTCTCCCCAAAGCTGGTCCCCAGCTACTGGAGCCCGTTATGAATGTGGACGTGTTTACACCCGACGACTACATGGGAGATGTGATTGGTGACCTCAACCGTCGTCGCGGTATTATCAAATCGCAGCAAACGGGGCCGATGGGCGTTCGCATCAAAGCAGATGTTCCACTCAGCGAAATGTTTGGCTACATCGGCGATTTGCGGACCATGTCGTCAGGACGGGGTCAATTCTCCATGGAATTCTCTCACTATGCGCCTTGTCCTTCTAATGTCGCTGAAGAGGTCATTAAAGAAACCAAAGAGCGTCAGGCTGTTGCAGCCTCATAAGACCGTAGGAGCCGGGGAATCTGGGGGTGTGTAGAGATATCCTGCACACCATCCATGAATCCTGTAAAAATGCGATCGCACGCTGACGCGATTGGAGCGATAGTTGAACGGTCGCATCTCGATATTCCTGATTAGCATCCCGCTAGTCAGGAATCTTTGTCTTGTGTCTGATCAATTCGATGTAGTGATTTACAGCCCTACGGGCTTAGATTTGTAACCACTATAGTCCTATGGATTCAGGTTTGTGTATAGAACCCGCGCGCCGAGGGGGTTCTATACACGTTCAGCTAAAACCCTGCGCTGCCTGCTCAGTGGGCAGCGCAGGGTTTTGAACTTGGTTTTTAATTGTGCCGAGGTACTTACAAATCGCTAGGATGTAATTCTGTAGCAGATGTCAGGGAGCATCGTTCAATCTGCGATAAGCTCTCGTAGAGAGACGATTGCATACGGTTATGGATACTTTTCCCCGCAGCAAAACTAAAGCAAAGATTTGGAGCGTGATCGATGGGGCAGGACGATCGCGCGTTGATCAGCTTGCTACAGAAGAACCGCTCGAAATTCGACTCATGGCTCCCAAACAGACCCTTGCAGTTACAATGCGCACGCCTGGCGCTGACTTCGATCTAGCTGCAGGGTTTCTCTACGCCGAGGGCCTGATTCATCATCGTGATGATATTCAACGCATGAGCTATTGCGTCGACGCTGATATAGATGGTGATCAGCGC
>DBGGTD010000050.1:0-8180 GCA_051162585.1 Elainellaceae cyanobacterium | reverse complement strand
GCTCACGGTGTCTGATGAATCGGGCGTTGGAGTCACGCCGGTTCATTTAACCATTTTTCTGTATGGGGGAATTGCAACTGTTGCAACTGCACTATCGCCAGTCCGGTCGGATGCGTTCGACGGTTGGATAAAGCTCACCCTCTACTTATTACTATTTGCACTGTTAGCCCGACTGCTGCGATCGCCCCAGATTCGTAGCGTTGTGATTGGCGTTTATTTACACGCGGCGTTGCTAGTTAGCATTGTGGGATTACGTCAGTGGTTTTTTGGGGCGTCGGCGCTGGCAACATGGGTCGATCCAGAATCCTCATTAGCAGGCACGACCCGCGTATATAGCTATCTAGGCAATCCAAATTTGCTCGCAGGTTATCTAATTCCGGCAGCGATGTTTAGCGGCGTTGCCATCTTCGGCTGGAAACACTGGGGCGCAAAATTGCTAGCCGCTGTCATGACGCTAGTCAATTTGGCATGTTTAGTGTTGACCTTTAGCCGAGGCGGCTGGATCGGAATGGTCGCCGGTGGGTTTGTGGCGGTCCTTTTGCTCATTCACTGGTTTAATATTCGCTGGCCTAAGTTCTGGCGCAGGTGGACATTGCCGATCGTCTTGGGAGGCTCTGCTGCATTGCTAACCTCCGCTGTGCTCACCGTCGACCCACTCTATGATCGCGTATCGAGCATCTTTCGTTGGCAAGACGACAGCAGCGGCAGTTTCCGAATGAATGTCTGGAGGTCTGTGCTAGCCATGATTGGCGATCGCCCAATTTTGGGGATCGGTCCAGGCAACGACGCCTTCAACAAAGTCTATCCCTTTTATCAAGAAGCGGGCTATACGGCACTGAGCGCATATTCCGTATTTTTAGAAATTATCGTCGAGACAGGGTTTATTGGATTTGTCTGTTTTCTGTGGATAGTGCTCGTTACCTTAAACCACGGCTGGATACAGCTTCAACGATTGCGTCAAGGGGGCGATCGCGAGGGCTTTTGGCTGATTGCGGCGATCGCCACTGTCGTCGGCATGTTAGCTCACGGATTGGTTGATACCGTTTGGTATCGTCCGCAAGTGAGTACCGTGTGGTGGCTCACGATTGCACTGATTGCAAGCCACTGCACGCCGACTCGGGACAAACAAGCACATAACAGCCATTGCGAATAGCTACTAAGTACCTCGGCACAATTAAAAACCAAACGAACAATGTTGATCGACGAATCAAACGCGTGCACCACTTTAAAAGCTGTCTTAGTCAGTACCAACACCCAACACTCCATAGCGATAAGCTATTGACATCATTAGATAGCAATTTGTAAGCCTTTGGGCTCAGATTTCTGTGTGGCCCCCGTGCTGTGCGAGTTCTGCACACGTTCACTGGTGTGAGGTTCTGATTCATGACAACTCCGATGCTGGCACTAATTGCTGCCACAACCCGGCGTACGAGAAAGGCATTCATTCGCAAAACCCATCATCCGGGCGAGGCTCAAGAAAGAGTCCTGTTTTCGCTGCTGCGCGCGCATCAGCAGACCGAGTTGGGACAAGATCTAGGGCTAGCTGCCATTAAGACAGTCGATCAATTTTGCGATCGCATTCCTGTTCAGCCCTATCAATTTTATGAACCCTATTTAGACCGCATTGCTCGGGGCGAAGCCAATGTGATGACCCCCGATCCGGTGATTTACCTAAATCTCACCAGTGGATCAACGGGCAAGAAGAAGCTCATTCCAGTCACTCACGTTGCGCGTCGCATTCGCAGTCATGCCAATCACCTTGGCATGGGGTTTGCCTTTGAAACGGCTCAACGGCAAAAGCGTCCGATTGGCAAGATGCTATTGACGAGCTCAACGCAATTGTTAGGGCATACGACCGCCGGAATTCCGTATGGTCCCGTGAGCGTTGGCGATTTACGAATGGCGGGGTTTTTGCACCGTCAAGTCTTTGCTCATCCCCACGATGCGCTTCGACCAGCCGATAGTTTAGCGCGTCATTATGTGTGCTTGCTATTCGCCTTGAGAAATCCCCAGACAGGTGTCCTGGGGGCAAACTTTCCCGTCTTGGGGCTTCGGCTGTGCGACTATTTAGATCACCATGCCGACTCTCTCCTCGAAGATTTAGAACTCGGGACGATTGCCCCTTGGCTCAAGCTAGAACCCGAACTCCGTCATGCGCTTGAGCGACAACTGGCACCTGCGCCTCGACGAGCAGCTCAGCTTCAAGCGATTCTGAAAGCAGAGGGTCGCCTGACCCCAAAACTTGCGTGGCCTAATCTGTCATTTATTGTGACGGCACGCGGAGGAACGTCAAATTTCTACTTTGAACGATACCCTGACTATTTCGGAGACACGCCTATCTTTGGCGGACTTTATGCATCGGCAGAAGCGGTCTTTGGCATTTATCCAGACTTTAATACAGATGGCGCAATTCTATCGCTCGACAACGGCTTCTATGAATTTATCCCGCCCGATCAGTGGGACGTCGATCAACCTCAAACCTTGCTAGCAGAAGAGGTGAGAGTCGGAGAATCGTACCGCATCTTAGTTACCAACCATAACGGTTTTTATCGTTACGACATTGGGGATGTGGTGGAAGTGGTCGGGTTTTATAATCAAACGCCCCTGGTGACATTTCGCCATCGTCGGGGAGGGCTGTTGTCATCAACAACCGAAAAAACGACTGAGTTTCATGCGACCCAAGTCATGCAAGCGCTCCAGCGAGAATTTGATAGGCCCCTTGAGAATTTCTGTATCACCCTGTCGGGCGATCGCATTCCGCCTCATTATCTGGTTAATATTGAACTTCCATCGGGATATTCACTCGATAATCCCCAAGCGTTTATCGCCCGGTTTGATCAGCGGCTTCAGGACATTCACACCTCCTATGCCGTGAAGCGCCGAGATCAGGTGCCGCCTCCCCGACTGAGGATTCTGGCGCCCGGCAGTTTTTCGGAAATCCGCCAACGGCTTCTCCAAAACGGAATTCCCGACTCTCATATCAAGTTCCCCAAAGTCAGCGAAGATCGACAGTTTCTCGCAGGGCTAACCGTCGAACAAGAGGTGAGAATGCCGGGCGATTCCCATGAGCTATGGGCTCATCCTACTACCACATAGACTAAGCAACACGAGGAGTGAATGAAAGGCATCTTTGATTTCGTCGTCAAACGGCTAGAGAAGGCAGTTCCCTACATCGAGCGACTCGTTCCAGAGTACTCTCTGGTCGGAGACTCAATCTTTTTCTCATCAGAGCAGTTTCCTTGGGCGCATGAGTTTGAGGCAAACTGGACCGTCATCCGTCAAGAGCTTGATCAGGTGCTTCAAGACGTAGAGGCCTTGCCAAATTTTCAAGATATTTCCACCCGTCAATATCGAATTGCCAACGATAACCGTTGGAAGACCTATTTCTTCAAGGCGTATAGCTTCAAGGCTCAAAAAAACTGCGATCGCTGCCCTGAGACGGCCAAGCTATTGGAAAAAGTCCCCGGGCTAAAAGTCGCCTTCTTTTCAATCTTGGCGCCGGGCAAACATATTCCTCGGCATCGGGGCAAGCATAAAGGGCTGATTCGCTACCATTTGGGGCTCAAAGTTCCTGAGCCTAGAGAGCAATGTCGCATTCAAATCGACGATCAAATTGCGCATTGGGAAGAAGGAAAGAGTTTAATGTTTGACGACACCTACTATCACGAAGTTTGGAATGACACCGACGGCTATCGCGTCGTGCTATTCCTAGATGTGCTGCGTCCGATGCGTTTCCCCTTGTCGTGGGTCAATTGGCTGGTTTGCCGACTGATCGAGGCATCGCCCGTCATTCAAGACGCCAAAGCCAATCATGATGCTTGGGAAAAACGGTTTGAAGAGCGTCGGCCACCCTCGGATGCAACCGATCCTGAACCCAAAATCACAGTTCGGTAGAGAAGGGGGCGATCGCAATGACCACAATCATCAATCACCGCGATTATAGGTAACGCCGCGAAAGAATCACGACTCCACTTCTCGCTGAAAGAATACGAGTAATCCAACAACGAGCGCAACCCCTGACGCACCAAAGAACACGGCAGCCAGCCCAATAGCGTCCCAAATGGGTCCGAGTATCAGGGGTGAAATAAATTGTCCTAGAGAATTTGCTCCTGTTCCGATTGCGAGTACGCTCGATCGCACGTCGATGGGCGCAAGAATAGCCAGCGCGTTATATATATTCGGAATCGCCATACCGAACCCCATGCCAAACAAAACTGCCGTAGGCAAGATCCATCGCAGCTCATCTAGAAACGGAATTGTCATTAGCATCAGTGCCATGACGGTGAATCCCAAGGCAATGGTTTGGTTAGTTCCAAGCCTCTTTGCCAATCGGCTAGCAAGCACCGCAGAGACTACTGCTGCTCCGATCGCCCGAATGCCTAAGACAAATCCATTCAGGGCAGGCCCAGCACCAATAACCATCTTGAGATAAATCGGCGTGTAGATGACAACTGCATACACAATGGCCGCCGCCAACATGATCGTCAAATACAGTTTCAGAACCTCAGGTTTGCGAATGGTTTGAAACAAGATTTTATTTTGTCCAGCCGGAATGAGGCTTGACGAATGTGATCGGGTTTCTCTGAGCAGTAAGACCGCAACCAACGCAGTTGGAAGACTCAACCCATACAAAAAAAACGCAAATCGCCAGTGAAATGAACCGACCCATCCTCCCACAATCGGAATCAAAATGCTTGCCGTGGTCATCGCGCTCGTCGCGTATCCCAAAATGCGCGATCGCGCCTCACCCTCATACATGGTTCCTAAAAGCCCAATGCTGGCCGCAGCAATGCCAGCACTCGTGATCCCAAGCAACACCCGCGTCGCAAGTAATGGCGGCAGGGTGGGGACAAACGCTCCGGCGATCCCAAAGACCGCGTACAACATTAAGGAGGGAATCAAAACTCTCAGCTTGCCAATTCGATCTGCTAGGATGCCCAACAGAGGCGTAAATAGGGCGATCGCCAGCGCGTGTATGCTAACCAACGTCCCCGCCCACTGTCGATCGAGGCTGAGCTGCTGCATCATCTCTGGCAAGATTGGCGAAACCACCCCGCCCGTCATCGTCGTTAAACATCCGGCTGCAACCAGCACGCAAAGCTGATAAAACTTCTGTCGAGAATTCGGCCCTGGATTATTTCTAGCCAATGGTTTCGTAGCAGGCAACATAGAGAATTTCAACAACGGCAGCACAATTCCTGCACGTTTGCGACTATACCACTCTCATTAATAATGACCGAATTCAGTCTGTAAATCAGCCGCAGGATAGTAATAAGAACATATGCAATCCTAGATGGGTTATGAGCAGTGGTGCGGGCGGCGCCCGCACCACTGCTCAAACACAATTCACACGCGATTTAGGATCGCTATACAACGGGTCAATTCTTCAAAATTGACTGACTAGGAGCATTGACGTGTATAGCCCTACGGGCTTAGGTTTGTGTGTGAGTCCCCGCGGCGCGGGGACTCACACACGTTCAACATCCTAACGCGAGAGCGTACGGCTATAAAAATAAGCTAAAAAACAGTCGCAATTGGCAATGAACGACCCCACCGGCAATTCCCTTCTTATAGGGTAAGAGCGTGATTATGCCATGATAAATATTTGGCCACTTATTGGTCGCTCAGGCTGATTCAATTGAGAGTTAGTCAGCCCTGAACATCGTTTGAGAACAGTTTGAGAACAAAGGGAAGCGCAACGCAGATGAAATCGGCACCAATCCTCAAAGGTGAAACTGTCCAGAATGTGATTCGAGAGGTAGGAATTAATCCGAATCACTGGTATCCACTCGAATGGGCACATCAGTTAAAGCCTGGGAAAATTATGTCTGCTGAAATCTGGCAGCAGGCGATCGCGGTGTACAGAGATGCAGATGGACACCTACATGCGCTTGAGAATGCATGCCCCCATCGAGGTGTTGCGCTTCATAAAGGCCAGGTGAATGGCTCTCATATTGTCTGCCCTTATCATGGTTGGGAATTTGATGGACATGGGCGCTGTGTCAACATCCCCTATCTATCAGATGACCAAAAGCTCCCGTGTGCCGTTGCGCGTAGCTATCCTGTCCAAGAAAAATACGGACTCATCTGGATCTTTCCCGGCGATTCAGACGTAGCACCCGAGCGTCCAGTGCTGGCAGTACCAGAATTCGATCAGCAAGACGATTGGCTCATGGTGCGCGTCACGGCCCACTTTAAGGCTCATTTCTCAGTGTGTAATGAAAACGCGATGGATGTATTTCACGGATTTCTCCATCAGGAGCTCCAAGGATGGTTTAATCCGATCCTCACCGATCTCCAAACGACGCACTCATCGGTTCGCGCCGAATATCACGTTTCATACAAGGGCCGGTTGGCAAAATTTCTAGGGTTAAGCGAGCGCTCAGACGACGTGACAACGCTGCCGATTAATGTTCACTACCGCTATCCCCACTTTGCTAGCTCGATGCCCGGCGTTTCTTCCTTATATCTGATGCGTCTTCCAGTCGGGACAGCCGAAAGTCGATCGTTTGCGTTGTTCTTTTTTAAGGTCAGATTGCCAAAATGGCTGCTCAAACCATTTAAGCCGTTGCTGAGCCTAATCGTTGAGCGCTTTATGCTCAATCGATTCTTAGCTCAAGATATTGAAATGATGGAAAGTGAACAGCAAACCTATCTCAGAAATTCTAAGCAGCGTTACGTTGAAATCAATCCTGCTATCATTGCTCTCCAACGAGTAATCGTCAGGCAGTACGAACAATTTACGCAACCAGACCTTACCAGACCTCCAAACGTTGTAGCTCACCCCAGTCAAAGTAATTCTGCATTAAACTCCGCAGAGACTTTACAGCATCACTAACCATCTCATTGCGCCAGTTCACAAATTGCCACACATCCAATATTCTGTGAATTCGCGCCCTGGGCCGTAAATCAAATTAAGATTAAACGTCTAGGGAAAGTTTATCCAACGTTTTGCACAATGCCATTCAGAGACCTAGTCAGCGAGTGCCAAGTCCATGATCAAGCCCAAAATATAGTATGTAAGAATATACAGGACAATCGAGTCACCCGTTAGATTCATTTCAGGACTTATCCCAAAATGACTCAGGCAGTGATGCACAGGGGGAAATTCCTGTCCCTCGATTCCGGGCTATGGTCTAAAAACGTCGAATTATCAGGACTTTACATATTTGAATAAACGGAACTGTCACAACACCACCAGACGCACTCATAAGTTTCTGGCAAAGTCGTAAGAGGAGGCGATTAGTGAGTCCTCTTTTTTAAAATTCCATTCCTGAGAGAATGGTTCTAATGTCAAGATCACAGTCACGAGGTCTCTTTCATCAAATGTTGGTTCAGGCGTAGGTGGCGCATCTTGTCAGAACCGCATGTTATCGAGTCAGAGGCAATAATTGGCTATCTATATATCAAGAAGGTGAGGGGAGTATTACTGTGCAAGTCGTTAAAGAATACGTTCAACGCTGGTACGAAAGCGGATTAGACCCTGATGAGTATATCTGTCATGGGAGGCACGGCAATTTTATCGACCTCGAGGATGCGTCGAGTGGCGATCGCCGCACGGTGCTAACGTTTTGTACCAACGATGTCCTCGGATTGGTTCAAAACAAGCGCGTGCAGCAAGCTGCGATTGATGCAATCATGCAGTACGGCACCTCAAATAGCTCATGCTCAGTCTTGAGCGGTCGCATCGACCTGCATCGGCAGCTTGAAGATGAAATCTCAACATTCAAGCATTTATCGCATACCCAGCTATTCTTGAATGCCTGGATGGCATTGCAAGCACTGATGGATGCGTTTTGCCATCTTGCTATTCCGGTTCCCGGCTTTCAGAATACTCGTGAAACGTTGATTTTGAGCGATGTTCTCAATCACGGCTGCATTGTTTCTGCAATAACAAACGCTGGAACCCGTTCAGGCAAGCTATTTGGTTATAGCCCCCGTGTTCGCGTTCGTGCGTATCGGCATTGCGATACTGAAGACTTAGCACGAAAGCTGAAGCGATATGCTCGCCCTGATGACCGCATTATGGTTATTTCAGATGCTGTTTTTTCTATGGATGGAGACATTGCCCCGCTTCCTGGCATGATCGATGTCATGGCAAACTATGAAGGCAGTGTTCTCGTCATGGACGAAGCACACGCCAGTGGGGCGATTGGCGCAACAGGTCGCGGTATTTACGA
>DBGGTD010000049.1:0-9656 GCA_051162585.1 Elainellaceae cyanobacterium | reverse complement strand
CGCCTACAGCTTAAATCTTGTTAGGCAAGGCATGACGACCTTTGAAGAGGTGGAGCGTGTCACCTTTACAGATACAGGTTTGGAAGCGGAACTGAAAGCGAAGCGCAAGAGTTCGCTAGCGTGTCGAACATGTGGTGCTGAGCTAAAGCCAGAATGGCTTGACTGTCCATATTGCACAACCCCGCGTTTTCAGGATTAGACTATCTTGATACCCCTTACATTGGGCTATTCGGCTACGGCACACAAAACCTAATGCCGTTCAACACTGAATACCTCACATCAAATCTCAAAGTAGCAAGTTCTACTCTCAGAATATCCAACTCGTGTAGGAGAGAACCCATGGAAATGATGATTGAAGATTTAATGGAGCAATTGATTGAGATGGGGGGATCAGATCTTCACCTGTCAGCTGGTATTCCTCCATATTTCAGAATTAGCGGTAAATTGACACCTATCGGAGATGAGCCATTAACATCTGAACAATGTCAGCGTCTCATCTTCAGCATGTTAAATAATTCTCAACGAAAAGCCCTAGAACAGAATTGGGAACTTGACTGCTCATACGGGGTGAAAGGATTAGCCCGTTTTCGAGTCAATGTTTATAAAGATCGAGGCACCTACGCTGCATGTCTTCGAGCATTAAGTTCTAAAATCCCTAATTTTGAGAAGCTGGGCTTACCGGATATTGTTCGAGAAATGGCTGAAAAGCCAAGAGGGCTAATTTTGGTAACCGGTCCGACTGGGTCTGGTAAAACGACGACGTTAGCCGCAATGATTGATTTAATCAATCGCACAAGAGCTGAACACATCTTGACAATTGAAGACCCAATTGAATTTGTCTACGAACCCATCAAGAGTCTGATTCACCAACGACAACTCGGAGAAGATACAAAAAGCTTTGCCAACGCCCTTCGGGCCGCACTGCGCGAAGATCCTGACATCATCCTGGTAGGAGAGATGCGTGACTTGGAGACTATTTCGCTGGCAATTTCGGCTGCGGAAACAGGACATCTTGTTTTTGGAACATTGCATACTAGTTCTGCCTCTCAGACGGTTGACCGAATGATCGATGTGTTTCCAGCTGAGCGCCAAACGCAAGTCAGAGTTCAGCTCTCTAACTCGCTTGTTGCCGTATTTAGCCAGACCTTAGTTACCAAGCAAAATCCTAAGCCTGGTGAGTTTGGGCGAATTATGGCTCAGGAGACTATGGTTATTACTCCGGCGATCGCAAACTTGATCCGAGAAGGAAAAACGGCCCAAATCTATTCAGCAATTCAAACTGGCGGTAAGCTAGGGATGCAAACATTGGAAAGAGTGTTGGCTGACCTTTACAAGTCTGGATCGATTTCCTTCGAGTCTGCGATGTCTAAAACGTCTCGCCCAGATGAATTGCAGCGCCTCATCAATAGCGGACCGTCTCCAACTCAGAAATCAGGAGCGTATGCAGCAGCTCGCTAATCCTCTGCTAAAAGCTAGAGGTTCCTTTCTATGCGATTTCTGCTGCTAAGCAAGTATGGGCAGCTTGAACGTTGATCTGATGTCGATTTGTTTTCGCTGCCAAATTCTTTTTTCTTCGGCATAATTCTCCTCAATTAATCTTCATCCACTCAAGATCAAGTCATGCCTACCTATGTTGTTAAAGCTCGAGATTCCAAGGGAAATCCTAAGAGACAAAAGATTAGCGCTAGTTCTCCAGCTGAGGCACGCACTACCCTAAGAGAACAGGGTCTATTTGTGCAGGAGCTGAGAGAGACTCAGGGATTTGACCCCAACAATATCGACCTAAGTTCCATTTCGACGGCTCTAACCAGTGTCAGTGTTAAGGATAAGGCCGTCTTTTCTCGGCAATTTGCTGTCCTTATCAATGCTGGAGTTGCTCTAGTCAGAAGTCTTGGAGTGTTGTCGGAGCAATGCTCCAACCCGAAACTAAAGAAGGCACTTCAGGAAATCAATGCTGATGTGCAACAAGGAACAAATTTGTCGGATGCTATGCGCAAGCACCCTAAATGCTTCGATGGGTTGTACGTAAGCATGGTGCAAGCTGGCGAAGTGGGTGGCGTGCTCGACGAGGTTATGAATCGCCTTGCAAAGCTGTTAGAAGATATCGCACGTTTGAATAACCAAATCAAATCAGCAATGACATATCCCATTGCTGTGGGCGTTATCGCAATTACAGTATTTATTGGCATGACCGT
The DNA here is from genome assembly GCA_051162585.1 of Elainellaceae cyanobacterium. Taxonomy (GTDB): domain Bacteria; phylum Cyanobacteriota; class Cyanobacteriia; order CAZCXK01; family CAZCXK01; genus DBGGTD01. The sequence continues at coordinate 7,461 of DBGGTD010000049.1, read as the reverse complement.
TTTCCTGTTGCCGACGTTTGCCAATATCTTTGAGGAGCTCGACGCAGAATTACCGGTGTTCACTCAATTCATGTTAGGAATCAGTTCCTTCCTGCGTACTTGGTACTACTCAGTGGGATTGATCGTTATTGTCATCGTTCTTGCCTTTGCCTATCGGCAGTACTATAGTACTCGGGTGGGCAAAGAAACCATGGATCGTCTGTACCTAAAGATGCCGTTATTCGGAGATTTGATCCAAAAGACGGCAGTAGCTCGATTTTGTAGAACATTTGGTTCTCTCTCCCGTTCTGGAGTGCCGATTTTGACATCCTTAGAGATTGTTCGGGATACTGCAGGCAATCAAGTCATCGCAAATGCTGTTGATGAAGCTCGCAAAGAGATTCAAACCGGGGGAATGATTAGCATTGCTCTTCAACGAGAACAGGTTTTCCCTATTATGGCTATTCAGATGATCAGTATCGGAGAAGAAACAGGGGAAATCGATACGATGTTGATGAAGGTTGCTGATTTCTATGAAGATGAAGTTGAGCAGGCGGTTAAAGCCCTGACTAGTATCATGGAGCCCATTATGATTGTGGTTCTAGGGGGCATGGTAGGCGCAATCTTAGTGGCAATGTATTTGCCAATGTTTAAAGTCATGGATGCCATTGGCTGACTTGAAACACGGATAAAGTCCCGGATTTGCTTCGACCCATTTTTTTGCCCTGCCAACTGACAGGGCTTTTTATGTTTTTATTGTTCCTGTTTTATGATTCGCTAATTCTATGGATGACTGGCGGATATTACCGATCTCTCGTTTGGAAACGATGCGCCGAGCGCTCTTGTCTTGGTATGCCGAGATGGGGAGAGACTTACCTTGGCGACATAGCCAAGATCCCTACAAAATCTGGGTGTCTGAAGTGATGTTGCAGCAAACGCAGGTCAAGACGGTGATTCCTTACTACGAACGCTGGTTAGAGCGATTTCCAACAATTGAGGCATTGGCAACGGCAAGTCAGCAAGACGCTTTAAAGGCGTGGCAAGGGTTGGGATATTATGCTCGCGTTCGCAATCTTCATCGTGCTGCCCAAGAAATTGTTGCAACCTATGGCAATCAGTTCCCGAACCGACTTGATGATGCGATCGCTCTGCCAGGAATAGGCCGAACAACAGCAGGGGGAATTTTAAGTGCTGCATATAATCAACCTACTCCTATTCTCGATGGAAATGTTAAGCGAGTCTTATCTAGAATAACGGCACTGAAAAAACCTCCCAACAAGGCTCTAAAATTTCTTTGGGAACTTTCCACGGATCTTCTTGATTCCAAACAGCCGCGCAATTTTAATCAAGCACTTATGGATTTAGGAGCAACTATTTGTACGCGCCAGAATCCTGTGTGTAATCAATGTCCATGGTCTTCATTTTGTCAGGCGTATCACCTAAATCTACAAATGGATTTACCTATGACTGAATCCCGCAGTCCGTTACCCCACAAAAATATTGGAGTCGCTGTCATCTGGAATGAGCAACAGCAAATTTTAATTGATCGTCGTCGTCAGGAGGGATTACTTGGCGGTCTATGGGAATTTCCGGGGGGAAAGATTGAACCAGGAGAAACCGTTGAAGCGTGTATTAAGCGTGAGATTTCGGAAGAGCTTGATATTGAGATTCAAGTGGGCGATCGCTTAACGGTCATCGAACATGCCTACAGCCATTTTCGAGTCACTCTCCACGTTCATCATTGCGCCTACTTAGGAGGAGAACCTAAACCCCTAGAATGCGACGAAATCCGTTGGGTTAACCTTGACGAAATTGACCAATATCCGTTTCCTAAAGCTAACGAACGAATTATTAAAGCACTGTTCGATGCTTCCAACACTCTTTGATTAGTGCCGAGATAGAGAATGGAACGGTTACTGGAGATTTCACAAATCATTTGGGATTGTTATAGTTGATTTAATTTTTTTGCTATTTCTGCCTCTATGAGATATTTGAAAAACGTGATGGATTTTCGCTGGTTAAAGCGGCTAAAAAATGGCGTTACGGGTTTAACAGTCGTTTCTAGTTTGATAATTTCCCTAGGTGAATATCGCGCTGCTCAGGCTCAATTGTCGGGTTATTGTCAACTTTCTTCTGAGGCGATCGCACAAAAGCAAGCGCTCCTTAGACAGGCAATACAGGGCGATCGCAACGCGCAAAATCAATATAAGAGCCTTATTAGTCAACATTCTGAACAGCTTAATCGCTGTCGCAATCAAAATTGGCCCCGGGAACAAGCCATTTGGGTACGGTTGTATCCGTGTGATGCCCGTCTGGGTGAATTAGATAAATTATTCGACCAATTCGTAAATCGCGGATATAACCGGGTTTATGTTGAGGTATTTTATGATGGGCAGGTTTTACTGCCAGTTTCTGATAATCAAACGCCTTGGACGTCAGTCATTCGCCATCCCCGATATTCAGACACCGATTTGCTTGCTCAGGCGATCGCCAAAGGTCGCGAACGCGGGCTCAAAGTTTATGCCTGGATGTTTGCGATGAACTTTGGATATTCTTATACACAAGATCCCAATCGACAAGAGGCACTTGCCAGAAACGGACATGAACAAACAAGTCTAACCGCAAACATGTCTGCGAGTCTTGTAGGCGATGTCAACCGGGTGTCCAATGAAGTCTTCATCGATCCATATAATCTACAAGCCAAACAAGACTATTATCTACTGGTGCAGTCTATTCTCCGGCGTCGTCCCGATGGCGTGTTGTATGACTACATTCGCTATCCACGGGGGATGGGAAGCGCTTCGGTTGCAAGCCAAGTACAAGATTTATGGATTTATGGGACGGCCTCCCGTCAAGCGCTTAGAGATCGCGCCCTAAATCAGAAGGGAAGAGAACTCATTCAGCGATTTTTAAATCGCGGATACATTACAGCCGCTGACATCAGTGATTTAAATGCGCGCTTTCCCGACGAGGGAGAACCCCTATGGCAGGGACGATCATCTGCATCAGTAGAATCTAGAACTCTAGAACAATTACGTTCTATCTTGCAGACTGAACTTTGGCAATTGAGCGTGGCTCATGCCCTTCAAGGAGTGCTAGATTTTTTGTCTGTAGCGACACTACCCGCTCAGCAACAGGGTATTCCAGCGGGCGCAGTATTTTTCCCGGAAGCAAATGCGACAGTCGGGCGAGGGTATGATTCTCGGTTGCAACCGTGGGATCAGTTTCCTAGCAATTTAGAATGGCATCCGATGGCCTATGGAATCTGTGGAAATACGAGCTGTATCATCGATCAAATTCAGCGCGTATTGTCTCAGGCACCTGCGGGGACTCAGACCATGCCTGTGCTCGCGGGTACGTGGGGAAGTCCTATCAGTAATCGCCCTTCGCTGGAAGCCCAAATGCAAGCTCTCCGACGAGCAGCCCCTCAGATTAATTCGGTCAGTCATTTTGCATTTTCGTGGCAAGATCCACAATCTGACCGGGATCGCAAATTTTGCCAACTGCAATGAACGAAATTAGCAGAGACAATAGTTCGATAACTCGAATGTATTTGCTTTGCGTTAATGACTAGCCTTCCTCGCTCCCCAAAACCTCGTCGCATCCTCGAGCAAGATTATCGCGCCGATCGCCCTCTGCGCACTCTGTTCCGGCTCTATCGGAACGATGCTAACAATATCGGGCTATCCCTGTTTTTTTATTTAATTAAACATAGCCCCGAATGGATTCGTCCCATTCTGATTGCGAATATCATCGATATCATTTCTGCGCCAGACAATCATGATTTATCAGAACTTTGGCTTAACGGCGGGGTGCTTGCCATTGCAGTGGTGCAAAATATTCCAACTCACTATTGGCATGTGGGCTTTATGAGTGCTGCGACGCGGGGAATGGAATATAGCCTGCGATCAGCCATGGCCCGTCGGCTTCAAGAATTGTCGATCGGATTCTATCGACAAAATAGCAAGGGAGCCTTGCAAACCAAAATTACGCGAGATGTCGAATCGATTCATGGGCTAACTAGTTATGTGTTTCAGCTGATCCCATCTGCCGTGCTGACAATTCTTGTGGCGATTGTTGCAACCGCAATTCGGGCCCCGTGGTTCTTAATATTTTTTGTAGGTACAGTTCCAGTGGCAGCGACCTTAGTGCGATCGCTCCGAGGTCCTATTCGAGAAAGAAATCGCGCATTCCGCCAGCAGATTGAGCATATGTCAGCTCGCTTGGTAGAAATGATTCAGCTGATTCCGGTCACTCGTGCTCACGGTGCAGAAGAAACCGAGATTGGACGAATTAACGATCGGCTATCGTCAGTGCGCCAAACTGCGATGCGGCTTGATGCCATTAATGCGATCGCAGGAGCATCGTCTTGGGTGACACTCAGATTTTTTAACGGTGCATGTTTAATGATTTCAGCGTGGTTGGCATACACCGGAAAGCTTGATATTACGGTGGGCGACGTGGTGTTGCTAACAGGCTATTTTGATTCTCTCACGGGAGCAGTCGTGCAGATTATGCTGGCATTGCCACAGATTGGTAAGGGGTTTGATGCGATTCGCTCGGTGAGTGAAATTATGGAATGCCCTGACCTCGAAGAAAATCAAAACAAGCACATTGTTAGACAAGTGCGAGGTGAATTTGAATTTAAATCTGTAAGTTTCACCTATCGAGGACACGACCAGCACGCTATTCGAGATTTTTCATTGCATGTTCAACCGGGAGAGGCGATCGCCATCGTTGGCCCTTCAGGGGCAGGTAAATCAACGCTGCTAAATCTCATCATCGGCTTTTTGCGACCGATGGAAGGCCGTGTTCTACTCGACGGTCAAGATATGAATCGGCTCGATTTACGCACCTATCGCCGGTTTCTGTCTGTTGTCTCTCAAGAAACCATCTTATTTGAGGGCTCCGTTCGAGAAAATATTCTCTACGGAGCAGAATCAGTCAGTGATGACGATCTCTGGCAAGCGATTCGAGATGCAAACGCAGACGAATTTGTGCGCGACTTACCAGATCAGCTTGAGACTCGCATTGGCGAAGACGGGATGAAGCTCTCAGGAGGGCAGCGGCAGCGAATTGCGATTGCCCGTGCCTTGATTCGCGATCCCCGAGTGCTGATTTTGGACGAAGCCACAGCTGCCCTCGATACAGCGACTGAGCGCCAAATTCAATCAGCCCTCGACCGCTTAATGGAAAATCGCACGTCGTTCGTCGTGGCGCACCGATTATCAACGATCAGAAAGAGCGATCGCATTGTCGTGTTAGATAAAGGGCACATCGCGGAAGTGGGGAGTCATGATGAATTGCTGAACTCAGACGGAATTTATGCTCATCTGCATGGGTTGCAGGCATAATTCATCGGATCTGCCAAATTTCATAAAAAAACCCCCGGCTTGTGGCCGGGGGAATCAAATCAGGGTGCATCTACCATTCCTTATTACTTGTTAGAGTGCCCTAATCCGGACAACTTTGACCAAGTCGAGAAAATTCATGTTGAATTCGGGTATAGCCTTACGCTCTCGCGTTAGGACGTTAAACGTGTGTGGAGAGCCCCCGCGGCGCGGGGGCTCTCCACACAAACCTGAGTCCGTAGGACTATACATCATGATTGAGGCGGATCAGCGATTCGCCATAGCCTACAATTTTGTTCTTCGAAATGGGATGGGCTGATGTTAAGATTCATCAGGTGAATGACTTTCGCTCCTCATCATGACTAGTTAATAGGAGCAGTTTGTTCAGGTATCAGAGCTATGAACGAGTTTATTGAGTCGGAGTAGTATCGGAGTAGTAATGGATATCGGTCAGAAAGTGCGCGTGCGTCGATTGCGGGATCGAACCTCTCAAGATGTCATTCAACGGCTGGGGCAGGTTGGCGTGATTCAAGACTATAAAATGGTGGATGGGAGTGGAGTAGGTGTTGTCGTTCAATTTGACGACAAGTTTTCTACATGGTTTTTTGAAGATGAACTGGAGCCGACTCAGTAATCATGCTCTGTTGGGTGACTACCAGCCGATGTTTAGAGACAATTTAATTTTGCAATGACCTTTATTCTTACATTCTTAGGCAAAGGTGGAACAGGCCGCACAACAACGGCGATCGCGGCTGCCAAACGATTTGCACAGGAAGGACAACGAGTTTTACTGGCGGGTCAAAACCCCGGACCTGACTTGGGCATTGCTCTAGGAACGTCGTTAAGCTGCGATCCTCAAGATATTGCCCCCAACTTTAGAGCGGTTCAGTTTCAGACCACCGTTCTTTTAGAGCGGAGCTGGGACGAGGTCAAAAAGCTTGAGGCTCAATATCTCAAGACTCCTTTTTTCAAGGAAGTTTTTGGGCAAGAGTTGGGCATCTTTCCAGGGATGGATAGTGCTTTAGCGCTCAATGCGATTCGAGAATATGATGCAAGCGATGCCTATGATGTCATTATTTATGATGGCATCGGGGACTTGACCACCTTGAGGATGTTGGGGATGCCAGAGGTTTTGAGCTGGTACATCCGGCGGTTTCGTCAGGTTTTTCTAAATTCAGATTTGGGTAAAACGCTTGCTCCGTTTGCTCAACCTGTGGCTAGCTCGATCTTGAATGTAAATTGGTCGGGAAATGACCTGTTTTCTCAACCGACTGATCAAGCGAATAATATGCTTGATCAGGGGAAGGCTGTGGTGGCTGACCCCACTCGAATGGCAGCGTATCTAGTAACAACGGGCGATGAGGGGGCGATCGCCACGGCCCGTTATTTGTGGGGCAGTGCTCAACAGGTTGGTCTAACCGTGGGCGGCGTGATTTTGAATCGCTTTTCCGCATCTGACTCCGTCTTAGAGAAATTTACGCCATTGCCGACCTGTGGTCTACCAGCCTTAGCAGAAGGCAACTGGCAGCCTCTCATGGATACCCTGCCAAACTTTAGAGAAGCAATTCAGGCACCCCGCCCCATAACAGTCAATATTACTGAGCGAACGGTTCGATTATTCTTGCCAGGCTTTAGTAAGCAGGATGTGAAATTGACTCAGTATGGCCCTGAGGTGACAGTAGAAGCGGGGGATCAGCGTCGCAACATCTTTTTGCCACCTCAACTCCAGGGGAAGCCTGTCGCAGGAGCGAAGTTCCAAGATAGCCATCTCATTATTTCGTTTGGCGCATAGACGGTGCATAGGCAATTTCCATGATTGGATAATATGCCGTATTGGGTGAGCGTCCTGGATATTAGCACTCAGCAACGGCAACTTGGTAGAGAAGATAAACCCTTGGCATACTGGAGCAGCACTAGAAATTTAATTAGGTCAACGTTTAGAACTTCTTCGAGTAGTTGGATAAGATTAACCCAAGTGCTTTATTGAGAAGTTCTTATTTTTTCGTAAGAACTATCTAGAGATTTTGATAAAGCTTGATCCGGTCACCTGTTCTAGAACTTGATTTCACTTGAAATCCACTATGGCTGATTTTCCCAAATCTTCAATAAATCCTGCAGAGCAGTCTCCTGA
>DBGGTD010000048.1:0-3059 GCA_051162585.1 Elainellaceae cyanobacterium | reverse complement strand
AATCGTCCATTGCGTTAGTTGAGCGTGCGACTCAAGAATTATTGGATTGGGCAGAGCAAGTGCAGCATTCCAATGAAACCATTTTGCATAAAGCCCAGATGCTCGCGACTCGATTAGGGGCTCACTATCGTGCCGATGGATTGACCGAAGTCGGCTTTTGGGCGCCCGAGCTGGGTGCTGACATGTTTCAACCTAAAAATATTTATCTGGAGGTGCTCACCCCCAAAGGAAAGATTGATCCGGCTAAGCCGAGACAGCGGATCACGTTCCGGCGAGAGTATGTTCAGCTTGAAAAGCAAGGCGAATACTTTTGGGGCGTCATTTCAGGAATGCGCCCAGGAACTGCCGATCAGTTTGGATCGTTCTACTGGCTGCGCTATCTCGATTTGGAAAATGAGTTGAAAACGATCGGTGATTTTCTTGCCTATTCGCTGCCGTTTGGAGCATACGCACCTGCAGAACTCTATGATATGAGCCAGTTGCAGTCTCGTCGCGCTGACTTAGACTACTTTGAACAGGGCGATCGCGACGCAGATGGAGTGATTCGCGTGCATCCGCCTCGCAACATTTTGCAGCTTCACATTGGCACCGCATCTCCTGAAGGAACCCTCGCCGGGCTCGCTCGTATCTATCGCCGCATTGCTGAAAAGCTCGTGGCTCAAGAGCCATTAACGCCCGCCGAACAAAACTATGTAGGCTACGATGCGGTGCAGCTCCTCCCCATCGAGCCTACGGTCGAATATTTAGCCGATCACGAGATCGGGCAGGGTTTCTTTGTCATCAGCGAAGCAGATATGGATGAAATGGATCCTGACGACGAGGATGTTGACTACGAAGCAGGTGATATCAAAATCACGCTGAAAAAGCCTAATATTCAAAATTGGGGCTACGACATTGTGATTTTTGGGTCGTCTGCCACAAATCCGGCTGTGCTGAGCACATTGCGCCCCGATGAGCTAGTCGACTTTATCTCAGTTCTGCATAATTTCCCCACAGGGCCTGTTCAAGTCATCTACGACATCGTCTACGGACACGCCGACAACCAAGCCCTTGACTTGCTCAACGGTCGCTTCTTAAAAGGCCCCAATATGTATGGGCAAGATGTCAACCACCAAAACCCGACCGTACGCGCCATTTTGCTTGAAATGCAGCGTCGTAAAAATAACACCGGCATAGACGGCATTCGCGTAGATGGGGCGCAGGATTTCAAATTTTTTAATCCCCTGTCGGGTCGGGTCGAATACGATGATAACTATCTCAATGACATGGCAGAGGTGATTCAGGAAATTGGTGACGCGAAGCGCAAAACGTTTGCCATTTTTGAAGACGGTCGCCCTTGGCCCGCAGAGGGATGGGAAGACGTATCGACCTACCGCGACATTATCGAATACAAGCCAGACGCCTTTCAGTGGGGACCCCTGATCTTTGCCCACAATACGCCTACTCTGACTGACTTTTGGGATAAAAAATGGCGGCGAGTTTGTGAGGTGATGCAGGTGGGTGCAAATTGGGTCACAGGCTGCGGCAATCACGATACGCTGCGCCGGGGTACCCAGATTGACCCTGATTTGCCCGTGAATTGGAATCTAGGACAAAATCTGCCAGAAATTCTAAACAACGCATACGATAATCCAGCGATCGCCCTATTAACCTATGGATTTAGCCCTGGCCTGCCGATGGATTTCATCAACTGCACCATGCGCGCGCCTTGGGGATTTTTGAGAAATACCGACGATCGCTATGGGGTTAAGGTTGTCTCAGAAGAAGCAGGCGGGTTTCTTGACTGGCAAGTTCTTCCTGAGTATTACGAAGAGACGGACGCATTTCCTCAACTGAAGCGATTGGGCTTTACGAAGCTGAAAGAACTGCGGCAATTTATGCGCGGTTTGTATGAAGCCATTCAAGAAACAAACTACGACCTCGAAGAAGTGGCTCACCTCTGTCGAGCATGTCTTGGATTTGAAGAGTCTGCCACAACTGAATTACAAGATGAGCAGCGTTCGTCCATTGCAGAACTTAAAAAGCTCAATGTAGAAGGTAAGTCCAAAGTTCTAACCGAGATTGATATCTCAACACTGAAGGCGATCGCCCACGCATTCATGGAAGATGCTCACGACATTTCAAATGTGTGGTGCCATGCTGATTTGCTCAATCCTGAACAGACTGCCTATAATCTTGCCCTGCGGCGGTTTCGACATGCAAATCCTTGGCTCCAAAGCAATTTCTTGGGTACTGATCGATTTAATCGAATCAGCGAGGAACATCAAACTATATTTTACGGATTGCGTGCGGCTCCATCTGTTGCTGATGCACCAGAATCAACGTATGAAGTTGCTCTGGTAGCTCACATGGGGGGAGAGCCAGTGATGGCAACGGTGGGAGACTGGCTACAAATTGATTTAGATGAATGGAAAGTGGCGATCGCCTCTCCAGGGTTATCCGTCGGAGAGGATGCCAGTCAACTGCAATCGTTTGAGCTGTGTGATAGTCAAGCGCTCTTGATAGAGCGAGTTCGCTAGTACAAGACGGCGGAAGTTTTATAACATATAGTGTGAGCGTCGCGCTCACGTCGCGGGCAAGATGCCCGCACTCTTATGGCCCTACGGGCTCAGGTTTGTGTATAGAGCCCCCGCGCCGCGAGGGCTCTATACACGTTCAACGTCCTAACGCGAGAGCGTACGGCTATATTTGGGGTTGGCTCAGTGTGCGCTAGTCGTGATGGTGCGATCGCCCTCCGAAACCGAAGCAGTGACTCGAAAAACTGAAGGAACACCTTAACAAACTGAAGAAAATTGAGTTCAAAGGAAAAGTTTGCCTCAGCGTTCGAATGAATTAGCGCAACGAACGAAAGGAAAGATCGCTCAAACTAAAGGAAAGAGCACTCAAACTAAAGGAAAGAGCACTCGAACTAAAGGAAATGAGTCTCGAACTAAAGGAAATGAGTCTCGAACTAAAGGAACAGGCATCCAAACTAACAGTTTGCAGGTTGAGTGGAACAACCTGGAGAGCTGATCACCCCGCAGGATAGGCAATCGATTGACTGCCCCCGCTGATTTAGC
>DBGGTD010000047.1:0-3726 GCA_051162585.1 Elainellaceae cyanobacterium | reverse complement strand
TAGACATTAGGCTGATGATAAATCCGCGTTTTGGAACTACTTGCAACTAGCTTGCGAAAGCCCGGAAATCCTAAAATACCGCAGCTTCCAGCATCCACTACTGTCGTGACTCCCATCTTGACGCCAACGACATCAGGAGGTACATTGAAGCCTCCCACATGTTCTGAGGCATGGACGTGGATATCAACCAGCCCAGGGGTGACGAGGTTCCCAGAGGCGTCTAAAATTTGCGTTTCTGGGGACTGCGTTTCTGGGGACTGCGTTTCTGGAGACGACATTAAATCTTTTCCAATAGCCGCAATCTTGCCATCGGCTACTCCGATATCTAGTACATCATCCAACCCCTGTGATGGATCAATCACTCGGCCATTCTGAATTATCAGATCAAAGGTCATGGGAATGCAATCTATCAGCTCAACTACTATCGCCAACGTCTCATTTGCAATTATTTGAGAATGTGTCGAGTAAGACAGTTTGGATTCAGATTGTCAATATCCAACATTCTGTTTTTGAATACTGATTCTGTTGTGTGTAGCGTTTGATAGCCCTACATAGGTCTTATATTGAAACTGCTAATTGCTGACTGCTAATTGCTACTGCCTTGGAGCCCAATATGACAATTCAAGATTTAGTTGTTCTAAATGATTGGCACGCTGTCGCGCGATCGCCCGATGTGACATCTGATGAGCTATTAGCAGCACGGCTCTTGGGTGAAGATTTAGTGCTGTGGCGGAGTGGCGATCGCGTGTTGGCTTGGCGCGATTTGTGTGTGCATCGGGGGGCTAAACTGTCGCTCGGCTGCATCCGAGACGGCGCATTGGCATGCCCCTATCATGGCTGGACCTATGATCATACCGGGCAATGCATCCATATTCCAGCGCATCCCACGTTAACTCCACCTGCACGGGCTAATGTGCAGAGCTACTCGGTGCAAGAGCGCTATGGACTGGTTTGGGTGTGTCTGGGCAATCCGCAGCAGGATGTACCACCATTTCCAGAGTGGGATGATGCCAGCTATCGTAAAGTATTTTGTGGCCCGTATCACTATCACGCAAGTGCACCCAGGGCGATCGAAAACTTTCTGGATGTCGGCCATTTTCCCTTTGTGCATGACGGAATGCTTGGCGATCCGGATCATCCCGAAATTGAAGACTACACGGTCAATCTCACACCAGAAGGGCTGGTTGCTCAAAACGTGCATGTTTGGCAGCCTGATCCCTATGGCGGGTTGGGACAGGGGGCAAAAGTGACCTACGACTATGCGGTGCCCAGACCCTTTACCGCGTATTTCATCAAGGCGTCCAAAGACGTGAAAGAACATCGCCGCGTGATTTTTATGACCACAACCCCAGTATCTCCGACTGAAAGCATCAGTTGGTGGTGGATTGCGATGAATTATGGACTTGACATTCCGCCCGAAACATTTCAGCAATTTGAGGATACAATCGTCGCTGATGATGTACGAATTTTGGAATCTCAACGCCCCGAGTTATTGCCTCTTGATTTACAAGCAGAATTACATTTGCCGTCAGATCGAACCGCAATCGCCTACCGTAAGTGGTTAAAAACGTTAGGAATCACCTTTGGCACGACCTAACACCCAACGGAGATTCAAAGCCTATTGGTGAGATGAATTTGCTGTATTGAGTTAAACAATAGCCCATGCTTGTTTTTGTGCTTACTGCTACAGAGGGCAATATTTCATCCTTGTACTATCTGACCTAACTTTACTTTAGTAAGCATTCCAAAATGCATTTATAGAGTCCATCCAGTAGATGTCTACGGAGTAGTATAGCCTTACGCTCTCGCGTTAGGCTATGGGGCCGACAAGGTGTTGAGGCTAAGTTCTGTATTTCCCTCGCATGGTTCTGGCGTTATTTATTTAGGGTTCCAACGTTGGATATTTTAACTATTGAAAACTTGGGAGTATGTTTTGGTGGACTGGCTGCGCTGGAGGACGTTTCTTTTTCTGTAAAATCAGGAGAAGTCGTGTCTATCATTGGGCCTAATGGTGCCGGGAAAACTACTCTGTTTAACTGCATCACGGGGTTTATTCGCCCTTCGAGTGGTCATGTCTGGCTGAAGGAGAATGATATTACCACTGCGGCTCCGCACCACATTGCCCAAATAGGTCTTGTTCGAACCTTTCAAAAGCGCAGTTTTTTCACGAATCTGACGGTTGGTGTCAATCTTATGATCGCCTGTCAGAGCGGCATCCGCCAGAGCATCCGTCAAACGTTGTTACAAGCAGCAGGGTTTGGGAATGTTCGTCAGCGCGATCGCCTACTTCGCACGCAAGCATCCAGCCTTTGTGACCAGTTTCTACTCCCATTTGATGAAATTGCTGCACAGTTGCCCTATGGCGCACAGCGCCGATTAGGCATTGCCTGCGCGGTTGCGACTCGTCCGCAGGTGCTCATGCTAGATGAACCCTGTGCGGGAATGAATCCCACTGAGTTGGTGGAAGTCATGCAGCTCGTTGAGACCCTGCGCCGTCAGTCGTTGACCCTCGTGATTATCGAGCATCATATGCGATTTGTCATGAATAGTTCTGACCGCATTATTGTGTTAAATCATGGGCAAAAAATTGCGGAAGGAGATCCGCACAGCGTTCGTCAAAATCCGACTGTCGTTGAAGCCTACTTAGGTCGGCAGGAGCGTGTGGCAGCATGAGCCTTTTGCAAGTTGAGCACCTGAATGCTCACTACGGTGAGTTCCAAGCCTTATTTGACATTGACTTGAAGGTAGATGAGGGCGAGGTTATTGCTATTGTGGGTTCGAATGGTGCAGGAAAAAGTACCCTACTTAAATGCCTCTCCGGGCTACTACCGCCATCATCAGGACGGGTGTTCTTTCAAGGGCAGTCAATTGAGCAGTTATCATCACGAAAGATTGTGCAAAACGGAGTAGCTCTTTGCCCCGAAGGACGTCGTGTGTTTCCTCAGTTGACAGTGCTAGAGAATCTGCGGATGGGAGCATACAGTCTACCGAATAACCGATGGCGATCGCGCGCTGACTATATTTTTGATTTGTTCCCGCGCCTGTGGGAACGACGACGACAGACAGCCGGAAGCCTGAGTGGAGGAGAGCAGCAAATGTTAGCAATCGGGAGGTCATTGATGGCTCAGCCTCGTCTACTTCTGCTGGATGAACCCTCCCTCGGATTAGCCCCTGTCATTGTAGATGCGGTTGTAGACATCGTGCAGCAGATTGTGCAGCAAGGAGTGTCAGTGCTTCTGGTAGAGCAAAACGTGGCGATCGCCCTAAACCTGGCTCATTACGCATATGTGTTAGAGCGGGGAGCATTAGTTCGTGAAGGAGAGGGTCATTCACTGATGCAAGATAGCGGCATTCAGGCTGCGTATCTAGGCGTCTGATCAAGGTTTTGTTTGATCAGTTTAGTTGATTTCATTATCCATTTTTTGATCTGAAAGGAGATTTGCCATGACGTTGTCATCCTGTAGACGCCTTTGGATTCCGAGTATTCTTGCAACCCTTGCAGCTTCTTTAGTCGTGGGGTGTAGTGCCCCTCCCTCTAGTGAACAATCGGTCGATTCATCAACAGAGGCGGGGGCGACCACGGACGGGGAACCTATCAAAATAGGACTGCTTCAACCCCTCACGGGGCCCGTCGCAGCTAACGGTATTGCGATTCGAGATGCGGCGGTGATTGCAGTAGAAGAAATTAATAATGAAGGTGGCGTAGATGGTCGCCCCATCGAGCTG
>DBGGTD010000046.1:0-2434 GCA_051162585.1 Elainellaceae cyanobacterium | reverse complement strand
CTTTGGTGCAATGTGCCGAGGAAACAAACGCAGCAGTGGTGGGGCCTCTTATGTGCCAGCATGAGCCAATTCATGAGATTGTTCATTTTGCGGGGGGAGAATCTCACATCTGGATTGATAAAATCGGACGGCGACGGCTGCGGGAAAAAATGTACGACCAGGGAAAGCAGGTCACAGCTATTCGCGATCGCATGCAACGTGACCAAACGGAATTAGCCGAATTTCACTGTGTGTTGGTCTGTCGGTCTATCTTTAATCAGCTAGGTCAGCTTGATGAAGCCATGCTTAACACGAAGGAGCATTTAGATTTCTGCATGAGCGTTCGTCAAATAGATGGCACCATTTATTTTGAACCTGCTTGTATCGTGACCTATGTTCCTGGACCGCCCTTAAAATGGTCTGATCTTCATTTCTACATGCTTCGCTGGAGCGACGATTGGACATTTGCCAGCTTAAATCACCTGCAAAAGAAATGGAATCTGGCTGAAGATAGTTATTTCCAAAATAAATACAAGAAGTTGAAGAAAGGGTGGCGACGACGGGGGACTATTTTGAATCCTTTTGTTCGTTCCATAACCCTTGGCATTGGCAGCAGGGTGCTAGAAAATCTTTTGACTAAACCTGAACAGTTACTGAATCGCTATTTGACAAATCGTTATTCCAAACAACACCACCACCGTCAGCCCCCTGTATCTTCTCCAGATTTAATTTCAAGTTTCGCTAATCGTCAGCTGTGATTCACTAAACTAATGAGTCGATGTATACCATGACACAATTTTTCTTTTCAGTAATTATTCCAACCTATAATCGCCCTGAGCAACTTACGACTTGCCTTGAATCATTAACTCAACTTGACTATCCGCGCGATCGCTTTGAAGTGATTGTCGTTGATGATGGCAGTGACAAGCCGCTTGATTCCGTAGTAGCAAATTTTAAGGATCAACTTAATCTAAAGCTGATTAGACAGTCAAATGCAGGTCCGGCGGCAGCGCGGAACCATGCAGCTCAACACACTGAGGGGAAATATCTCGCCTTCACGGATGATGATTGTAGTCCTGCGACGAACTGGTTACAAGCGTTAGAAAAATGCTTTGCGGCGAGCCCCGATCGCATTGTAGGTGGTCGAACGGTGAATGCCCTGACTGATAATCCTTACTCCACAACGAGCCAAAATATTATCAGCATGGGGTATATGCACTATAATGCGATCCCCGACCAAGCCCGCTTCTTTGCCTCCAACAATATGGTGGTGCCCGCTGATCGCTTTCGTGATATGGGTGGATTTGATGAAAGCTTCACGACTTCGGAAGATCGGGAGCTTTGCGATCGCTGGTTGCATCAGGGCTATCCTATGACTTACTCCCCTGAAGTCGTTATTTATCATGCTCATCCAATGACATTGCGAAGCTTCTGGAAGCAGCATTTTAGTTACGGACAGGGGGCCTTCCGTTTTCATAAAACCAGGGCTGAGAAAGGCTGGGGAAATTTCCAAATTGAAGGAAATTATTACCTAAATCTTCTCCGCTATTCTCTTGACAATGGGCCAGAGAAACAAGGATTAGTCTTAATCGCCGTTCTGTTTATATCTCAGGTGGCAAATGCTGCGGGTTTTTTTGGGGAAATGATTAGGTCAAAGCAAGGATTAGAATCTGTTTCAAATACTGTCGGTAAAAGCAAATCCCGCGAATTCGCTAACTAATCGATAGTTAGTTACTTCATATGAAACTTCGGAACGCTTAGTTAATATCAAGTTTTTGTAAAGAGTCTAATGACCACTGGATTAAGCTCTAGAGTATCCGATTAATATACTCTTGTGACCTCTGAGAGCCTTGCATTTTAAGGATGGTTTTTCATCCAAAAAGGTAATTCTGTCCCATTTGCTATATCAGATCCTGATGTAAATCCGCAAAAATCCAGCAGTCAGCTCTGACAAAATTTATTTGTTGAATAAACAAATGGGTATAGCTTCTTCGCGTGTCCTTCATGCTTGTAGTACTATACCTAATCATCAAGATCATCAAGTCCGCTTCTTTGCTTCTCATAGTGATATGCCGTCTCATCATGATATGCAAGGAAAACAACATCAGGATTCCCTATGCCGCCTAAAGTAGTCCATACACCCGATAGCTTTCTTAAACACCCTGTATCGCTAGCCCGCGCGATGTGGCTAGATCTGATGGCGTCTCGTGAATTGGCTTGGCGACTGATGGTGCGCGACATCAGCGCTCAATATCGTCAAGCCATGCTGGGTGTTCTTTGGGCATTTGTACCTCCGATTGTCATGGCTGCTGGCTTCACATTAGCGAGTAACGCCAATGTAATCAGCGTCGGAGATACTAATATTCCATATCCAGCGTATGTGATGTTTGGCACGTCGCTTTGGCAAACCTTTGTAGAAGCCGCTAGTGGTCCGGTGCAAGCAGTAATCAAAGCC
>DBGGTD010000045.1:0-2392 GCA_051162585.1 Elainellaceae cyanobacterium | reverse complement strand
CCATATTGCTGCTAAAATCGCCAGTCATACCTTACGGCTGTTCCTCAAGCGGCGCTTTGGTATCGACGTTTTGACTTTTCAGGTGGCTTAATCGGGTTGTGCTAATTCACATTAGGCGTGATTCACCAAGATTGTGCCGTAATGGTGGCCTTTGCGAAACGCAAAATCATCCACACCCAACACTTTGGGGACATCAAACTGCGGCAGTGGCAGTGATTGGAGATGATTGAGTAACGTACTGCCACAACTCCGATAGCCTAGCTGTATCCCTAGATGAGCACCGGCGGCACCACCCAGCGCCAAGCCAATGGCCTGCAAATGCTTCAGCAAGCGAACCGTTTTGCGACCCCATGGGACCGCGACTTCCGGAAGTCGCTCGGTGAAAATGCTGCGGTGGCATTCGGGGTTGGGGCAGAAAAACTTACAGACAGTCACCAGTAAGGTCAGAGTGAAATGAACGCAAGGCAGATCGGCTAGGGTTCGCTGGTACCGACTGTGGATACGTTGCGAGAATTGCCCACATAAAGGGCACTGAGCACTGGCTTGCATTGAGGCGACACTGAGGGTGAGATGGTTAGCCTCAATATCAGACTTCTCGAAGCAAAGCTGGTTGGAACCGGGCAGAAGACTCTGGAAGAATTGCACGAGTAGAGCACCTGAAAGAAACTAGACTATACAGTTTCCAGGATTTCCACGGCTTCACCAAAAGCTCGGAAGAGCCCTATGTCATTGTCATCTAATAGTTTTGGCACTCACTTTGCCCCCACTGAGCAGTTCCATCTCCGCTGCAGCTTGCTGATAGGAGGCTTTAGTGCTCATGCGCGGGCAGTACTGCTCCACAAGCGGACTCTATTGCACCCCGGGTTTGACTACGAGTCACTGGGCTTACTTTGGCCCAACCGCAGTTTGCCCATGATGCTATTTAGTCTTCGGGGATATCCCGAGTCTTCTCACGCACGGCCTGTGATAAAAAATTTCCCAATCCAGGTGAGACGTAATGCAGTAGTTGTTGGCGCACGGTTAACTCAATCTCGGCCAGAGTTGCCATCGGCATATCAATAGCTTCAGCGCCGGCATACGAGAGTTTGGCAATCTTATTGACATGGGTTTGCAATTGGTGGTGCTGCTCAGGTGTCATCTTAGAGTCCTCAAAGTCTTACGTCTCTATTGTGTTTTTCCTCTCTTTAAATAATGACGCGCTCCCAACCCAAGGTGCTTGACAAGATCAAACTTTGCCATCTTAATGAGAAGAGTTCTTATTAAACTAACTGTTTTCCCTATTGTTGATGAATCAGGCACGTAGTCTTTTAATACTCAGGGAGGCAGCTATGGACAAGCTATCAACGCCGGCCGCATTACAAGGGTCAACAGAAACGTCACTCGCTTCTTCTTCCAAAATTGATTCGCTTTTAGAAGTTGATCATCTTTTTATCTGTATAGCTGAAGAGGTGGACATTTCTGTCCTACAAGAAGCGGGACTGCGGTGCTCAAACTATACAGTGCGGCGGGGTGGGCAAGGAACAGCATCCCGCTTAATTCTCTTTGAGAATGCTTACCTTGAACTGATTTTCGTTGAAGATGAAGGCGTGGCGGCTCAAACGTCTCAGCGAACGGGAATTGACTTGCTAGCGCGATCACATTGGCAGCATACTCACTGTTCTCCCTTCGGAGTTGGTCTACGCCGCAAATCAAATATGGCTCATCTAGCTGCTTGCTTTCAACAGTCCAGAATAGAACCGATACCGCGAGATCCGCAAATCCACTTTGCAACGGATAACCGTGTTAATCAAGCGGAACCCCTCTGCTTCCTGATTCCAGACTGCATTGCGTTTACTCAGTGGCTTGATCCCACGTCAGATGCCC
This sequence comes from Elainellaceae cyanobacterium, assembly GCA_051162585.1. Lineage (GTDB taxonomy): Bacteria > Cyanobacteriota > Cyanobacteriia > CAZCXK01 > CAZCXK01 > DBGGTD01. The sequence goes on along the minus strand of DBGGTD010000045.1, from coordinate 529 downwards.
ATCAGTACCTCCTAACTCATCCGCTAGGAATAAACCAATTGACAGATATTAACATCACAATTGATAGCACAAGGACTCTGACTCCTACAATTGCAATGCTCTCCCAAAGCTGCCTAGTCAGCATCGAGCAGGGAATGGTTCCCTTGCTGGAGCTGGTGTTTGATGCAGGAAAACAAGCACAACGCCTCGACCTCCGACCGAGATTACCTGTCCTACTAAGGTATTGAATACGAAAGCTGAGTGAGGGATTGTCAACTTAACTTGCCGTTTTTGAAATTGGGTATTGATCAGATGCGATTGTCCTTAACTAGGTGTCTATGCCAAGGCTGACAGCCCTTTCAGATCGCGCCAGTCGATTAATTCTGACGCAGAGAGTAGCTCGATATTCACCTGCTTATTGCCGATGTTGATGAAGATGAAAGTAGCCGCGAATCGGTTCTAAAGCCGTATCGGTTGACAGGAGTTCTCGACACAATTGTTAGAGCCTTTGTACTGTCGGTGTTCTGAACCTTTGAGGGTCTTGAAGCAC
>DBGGTD010000044.1:0-3684 GCA_051162585.1 Elainellaceae cyanobacterium | reverse complement strand
CGCCGAGGGCAAATCTTGGGCTACGAAGCAAAACCTAACTGGAAAAATTGGGATGAGGTCTCGGCTTATCTTCCTCAAGCCGAAATGTATGACTTAATCGTGGAGTTGCGATCGCTCACAATGGGATCAGGCTCATTCCGATGGGAGTATGACCATCTTCAAGAAGTCCCTGACAAGCTAGTTAGCGGTATTCTTGCAAGAACTGCTACTGCTGAGGCGACACGCTGATTGACTGACGAAGCTACTGATAGGCCCATTCTGCTGTGACATGGGCTTCGGCCACGCTCAGCTCACAATGTCTGCTAATCCGTGGATTGAGTGGAGTCGAAGTCCACGCTCTAAAGGTTTGTCAGTCAATCAAGGCAGCACAATGTCACAAATTAATTTAATCCATATTTCTCAATAAAAAGGGAGGGATATGTTTAGAAATATGAACAGAATTTGTTCTTTCGATATAAATTCACGCAAAATCCTTACGTAAGAGCAGATTCAATTAGGCCATCGTTTTATAAATCAACGATTCAGATTGTATAGCCGTACGCGCTCGCGTTAGGACGTTAAATGTGTGGTGAGCCCCGCGACGCGGGGCTCACCACACAAACCTAAGTCCGTAGGACTGTAACGACGACGCTTGTTCAGGGAATGTGGAGGTTGATCAGACGTTTCTGACTTGCCCATGGTTAGCTCAATATCTTCAAAATGTTCTTCTATGAACAAGGTGAACCATGAATATCTGCGAGTAGATTAACCACTCATTTTATGTAAATTTTTGTATATAAGATTAAAATTTATTAAACTAAACTCAGCTTTCTCTAAGAATGTAGTTAATAATGGTTAGTAATTAGAAACATTTTTTCTAATCAGTACACATTTTTAGTACAACTTTTTGATAGGCGCTACCCCAAAATTAATTTGCCACGCTTATTAAGATAATTGCTTTCATCAATTAACTCAGCGTTCAACAAATCAGCGAGTAGGTTCCTGAAAGCATTTGGCAGGCTCTTACGCTGTGTCGTCTACTCAAGAAATGTGAGACCTGAACCGATTGTATGTGAGTACTATGAATCTCCCACGGCTGCTCAAAATAGCTAACTATTATGGTGGCTATTGTCTGTAATAACGAATGACCTCCTAAGCAAGGTTATGTCGAATGGATCAGCGTCACTATGCTGGAAGGAAAGGTTTAGGATGATTCAGAAAATCGAACGGGCGATCGCCCCCTCGACTAAGAACCGGTATTCTGCCCAATCTTCTCTCTATGGGTTTCGTCAGCAAACTCAAACGTCTAGGCAGGAAGGCTTTTCTGAATGGGTACATACAAGCGCAAATTGGTTATATATGCTCTGGCTTGCGCTGATCGTTCTCCTGATGGGTATAACAGTTGGAGGAGTTTACTTCGTCGTATCAACCTCTGTGAAATGAGTAAATCGACGGGCTGAGGTGATTCTATCCAGTTCAGAGAGGATATGGGTTAAAATCTTTAGCTGGACATAATTACAAGGAACAAACACTATGTCATTACCAGTCGGTACGACTGCTCCTGATTTTACAGCCAAAGACACAAGCGGCAATACAGTTTCGTTATCTGACTACGCAGGCAAGACAGTTGTTCTATATTTTTATCCTAAGGATGATACCCCAGGTTGTACGAAAGAGGCGTGCAGTTTTCGAGATTCTTATGCTGACTACCAAGGTAAAGATATAGCAGTATTTGGGGTTAGCACCGATGATGAATCGTCGCATAAGCAGTTTACCGATAAGTTTGGCTTACCCTTTCCGCTACTTGCCGATGTCGGAGGCACCATCACAAAAGCCTATGATGTCGATGGGGGTGGGTATGCAAAGCGAGTCACGTATGTGATCGATGGCGATCGCAACATTACAAAGGTATACGATCGCGTCAATACAGACACTCACGCAAAAGACATTTTGGCTGAGATAGGAGTTTAAGCTCTGGTTTGTCTATAGCAGGGCATTAAACGAATTCTGAATCACGCTCATTCTCTGTAGCGCGTATTCGTTTGAGTGACTTGGCACGATGTTGAAATCGAACGTGTGGTGAGCCCCCGCACCGCGGGGCTCACCACACAAACCTGAGTCCGTAGGACTATACGGAGTGCTGCGTCCCAAGCTACTCGTGATTCACTCAAGCACACACCGTGATGGGCCGTTATGACATTCAGAATGCTCGAAGAAACTATCCTGACCATGTCGGAGCCCTGGCGGAGAGTGAGGTAGACTTAACACGTTCTTAATCAACATTCTATTAATTGTGCTTCGCTTATGAATCGTCAACCGCTATGCTTAGCAACTATCGTTGGAGTCACTCTATTGACCCTGGGTGCCCCCATGGGAATGAAGGCGATCGCCCAGCCTGCGATCGCTGAGGACACTGAGCCCAATGATACATTTGAAAATCGAGAGACTCGATCTGCTGACACCCCATCGATTACTGGAGAACTCACCCAACGATTTGACTCCAGTGATTTTGACTATGAATTTTCAGGCATGATGTCACCTGGAGAAGCATCATCCTTCACTATTGATGACCTCGACGCATCCGAACCGTTTTATGCCTGGATTGACAATGGCTCAGACGGGCCTGACACGGTGATCGGAATTTTTAATGCAGCAGGTGATTTGCTTGGCATTGACGATGACAGTAGCCCGTCTGGTAACGGTATTGCGTCAGGAATTGGAGGAACGGTTGGCGACGACGGAACAGTTCGTCTTGCAGTAACGGGCTTCCCTGATTTCGAATTCCAGGCATTAAATTCAAATGGCGCTTTAGTTCATGAACAGTCAGGAGAATATCAGGTCCGCGTTAAGACGGGTATCGATGCTCCTGCAGGGGACGTTGACTACTACAGCGTTTCTGGAATTGAGCCTGGAACTGGCTTTACCATTGAAATAACTGATGCTAATTTCGACTCAATTCTCGTTTGGCTCGATGACGATGGCACCGTAGTAACCATTGATGATGATGGTGGGACTGAACTGCTTTCTAAGATTCGAGGGTTTGTGCCCCTAAGCGGCACCATTAACTTCGCGATTAGCGCATTTGGAGATCCAGAATTTACGGGCGATCACATCGAATCAGGTCCGTATTCAATCTCGGTAGAACTGGCTGGCGAATAGGTCGTATCTTCAATTAGGCATATTAGCTGGGTGCATCAAGCTATGTAACGTTCAAGTCGTGCGATCGCCCAGCCCTGGCTAGACTGAAAACAAGGAGGACTTTGAGAGGACTTTGAGAGGACTTTGAGAGTGAGTTCTCCTAAGTCTCTAGCGCTCCTTGAGAAAATGCCCTATGAAATTCACCAATGTTTTGGTTGCTATAGACCAATCCTCATCTGCTGAGGCTGTGTTTCATCAAGCTCTTGAATTGGTTCACGATCGCGGCTCTTTGCTCATCTTTCACGGTATCCAAGTCGACGTGCCAGGGCAAACCGGACCATTCTTAGGTATCGGCACTTTAGCAGACGTTGATGTTTATAGCACCTTAAAACATGATCAGCGTGAGCAAATTCAAAAGGATATTAACGAGGCTGAAGCGTGGCTGAACGTTTATGGTCAGCACGCTCAGGCACAAGGAATTCAGACAGAATGTGTGTGTAAAGTAGGAGAACCTGGAGCTTGGATTTGTGATCTTGCGAATAACTGGGATGCAGATCTGATCGTGCT
>DBGGTD010000043.1:0-4453 GCA_051162585.1 Elainellaceae cyanobacterium | reverse complement strand
ATGTGAGACAGGATGACACTCTAGGCTCCGCCGAGTTTATCTGTCAGCTTGATGACAAGATTTCTTCGATGACGTGGTGTGCCAATGCTTGCTGGATGAACTTTTGCATCTCGGTGTTGGACTGCGACCACGATCCGACTCGATGGCAGATTTATCAATCATTACTCAAAGAGTGCGGCTGGATTTTTCCTTATCAACAGGTTTGCATCGTGTGCGATCGCCCTCGGGTGTTGCGGTTTGATGCTCAACAGCGATTTCATGCAGATGGCCAGCCTGCGATTCAGTTTGCCGATGGCGCTAATCTTTATGCCTATCACGGCCAGCAGCTTCCCGAATGCTACGGCATCGTGCATCCCAGAGATTGGCAACCCCAGTGGCTGTTTGAAGAACACGATGCAGCCGTGCGGCAAACTCTGCTTCACGGGATTGGCTATGCTCGACTTGCACAAAACCTCATCATTCACGACATAGATGAATGGGAAGGATATCGCCTTGTGCACCTGGCTCCGCAGGGTGCAGACCAATCACCGATTCATTTATTAACCTGGATGGATAATAGCGACGCGATTCAGGTGTTTGAAGTTGCGTCGCAGATTGGGTCTGCACAAGCCGCTGTTCAAGCACATACCGCTTATAGAGAGGGGTGAATACACGGGCAGTATAAGGACGCTTATCTAGTCTTGAAGTTCGCCAGAGTGCTTGAAAATCGTTGTATGGAACGGCATACCAATTCTGCGAGAGTTACGCAAACTCTAACGCCACTCAGCAGCCTGGTTGACTGACAAAATTTTTTGTAGCGGCAGTTGTAGACGCATAGCGGCTTCTCGAAGAGTAACTGCGCCGACTTTGCTTGTCTAGGCGCGGTTTTAACCGCCAGCATCCAAAGTTTTGTCAGTCAATCAGCTCAGCAGCACATACAGCGATCCTAAATCGCTTGTGAATTGTGTGTGAGCGGTGGGGCGGGCGACGCCCGCCCCACCGCTCACAACCCATCTGGGATTGCTATACCAATCCAAAATCCAAAATTTGCCACCCTACTTCCAAATGCGGAGATTGAGATTCAAGTCTTCTACGATGCCAATCATCATTTGCAAGGTTTCGAAATATTCTTGGGCTGGGGCAAAGTCTAAGACGCTGCGAAATATTCTCGGCTCAAAAAAATCTTGGCGAGAGCGAATGGCGATATAAATTTGGTTGGCAACAAATGCTACAGACAGGTCGCAGTTGACCTTCTCTCTTAGCTCGACGAGTCGCCGCATGAGGCTAGTTGAGAGAATATATCGAGCTTCAATCTGATCACTTCCATACACTGCAAAGAGGCGTTCAAATTCGGGGTCTTCAAGCTGAATTAGCTCTCCTCGCGTTTGATTGATCGATTGAAAGGCTTTGCCTAATCCGCCAAACCACCGTTCTGCTACGTCAGGGATGATAATGGTTCTCCCGTTAAACGATTTGTTGAAATTGGCTTGAAAGAATAGCCCCTTAAAGATCGTTCTATATTCGCGATCGCCATCACCATCACGGACTTCCTTTTCCGCATGAATTTCTGAAAAGAAAATAGTGGTGTCGCCCCAGTTGCCACCCACGCAATCTTCTTCTTTAAACCGATCGGGTGCGCTTTTCTGAAACAGCCAGCTACTGATAAACGCTCCCCGATTGGATTGACCCACTGGATGCAGGGAATAGGTGAGATTGCCGCTGGGGTCAAAGAATTGAACGATTTGTCGGATAATTTTATGCTTGAACTCTCGGCGATAATTTTTAATCACTCCTCTGTAGATAAAGATATAAATAACGGCACCACCAACTACTAAATGGGGCAACAGCCCCAACAGGAAAAGGCTAAGCAATCCCACCATTGCTGCCATGACGAGGCTAATTGCAATCAGGGTCAAGACAATTTTTTGTCGCTGGCTTTCAAATACTGCGAGGCTTTGATAGAGCTCGTTGTCGTAATGTCGACGGAAAGTAGTAAGCGTTCTGAGCCGGAGTGCTTCAGTCGAGTCGGGCGAGGAGGGCTTTGTATGACTTTGAGGCGATCGCCCCGTTGGTGACAAATTGCGAGTTGGGAATAGGGGGGGAGATAGATCAGCAGACTGGGCGATCGCCCCGGTTGCGCTCAAGAGCGTTACGGTTTGGGTTGCCCAGTCTTTCACCGGCTCATGGGAAGATGCGGTGAGTTGACGACAGAGTGCCAGTGCTTGATCGGGTTTATCAGCCTCTTGATAGGCTTTGACCAAATACATCTGCGCCTGAGCTGTTTTGAGCTCATCCATGGTTGCGTGCTGAACGTATGCTTCAAAGGCAGCGATCGCCACTGGATACTGGTGATTTTCAAAGGCTTGATGGGCGCGATGATAGAGCGTGTCTAAATTGGATGGCGGCTTAGCGGATGATTCAGCAGGTTCTTGAGTAGGCGATTCAGCAGGGGATTCAACAGGCTCTTCAGTAAGCAATTCGGCAGAGTCTTGAGTAGGCGATTCGGACGGCTGAGCATGCTTCACAGCGGCAGGCGTGCGCCGTGTCAGATATTGGCTGAGATCTTCAGATGATGAGGATGACGATTCACTGACGATAGGCTCAGGCGAAGTCAGCGTAGATAGAAGCTTCGATGCCCACGTGTTTACTGTTGGATTAGAACTGTGGGTCAACCGTTTGGCTAGGGCGATCGCCCGTTGTGTTTGTCCGGTCAAATGATAGGCTTTCACCAAGCTCATCTGAGCCTGCAATTGGTAGACCGATTCTGAATCAGAATTAACATCAGACGACGCCTGATACCATCGTTCTAGCGTATGGATGGCTTGGTCATAGTGACCCGCTTTGAGGGCTGCTATCCCTGCGTGCAAAGCCTCTGGTTGAATAGACATATCAATATCCTAAATACCCCAATCAATTGGTGCAAACGTAATCATGTTCTACGATTGGTTAAATAAATTGCGAACATTCACATTGCGGCGTTCTGTCTCAGTCGCTTCAAATACATGTTTGCGCCGGTAGTTCATCATATTGGCAAAAATATTGGTCGGAAACATTTCTACGGCATTGTTGTAGTTGGTCACGGCACTGTTATAAAACCGCCGCGCCGCAGAAATTTGCTCCTCAATTTCGTTGAGCGACCGTTGAAGCTGAAGAAAATTCTGATTGCTTTTCAGGTCTGGATATGCCTCCACCGACACCATGAGGTTGCCTAACTCTCTAGAAATCTGATTCTCGACTTCGACCCGCGCGTCTTGGGTCAGCCGTCCTGATACGGCTCTTGCCCGCAGTCCGGCGATATTTGTTAAGGTTTGTTGCTCAAACTGCATATATTGCTTTGCGGTTGCCACCAAGTTAGGAATCAAGTCACACCGCTTTTTAAGCATGACATCAATGCTCGCAAACGCATTGTCAACCTGGTTTTTCTTGCCGACCAGGCTGTTGTAGAGGATGACTGCGATCGCCGCCAATGCAATCAACACGATAAATGGAAGCCACATTATTCGTATTCCTTAGTATGTTGAGATCTTTTTTAAAGAGAAATTCACGCTGCTCAATTTTACTCACTAGAAATTAGAGCGTCCAAAAACGACTGGCTCTTCCCGAAAAAGGGGGTTCCAACAAATTCCCACAAGTGGAAACTTACTCTAGAATTAGACGGAAGAAAAAAAATCAGGAATGCACTATTCTATGGATGTCAAAAGTTCGATGGCTGCCGCGATGTCAATTGAAGGAGCAGTTGCTGCGGCCTTAGTGGATTGGACGAGTGGAATGACGCTAGACGTTGCGGGCGGAAACGCTATGTTTAATATTGAACTTGCGGCGGCATCCAACTCGCAAGTTGTGAAAGCGAAGCTACAGGTGATCAAAGCACTGAACTTAAACGACAGTATTGAAGATATTCTGATCACCTTAGGCAAGCAATATCACTTGATCCGTCCGGTACGCAAAGACTTGAAGCTGTTTTTTTACTTGGTCTTGCGGCGTGACCAAGGAAATCTGGCACTAGCGCGATACAAGCTAGGCGGGATTGAGAGTGAACTAGAGATTAAGTAAGCAGCAGTTTACACACACTTCAACCTGACTTGGTATCCTGACACAGATGCAACGAGTTTGTACCATTACAATGGTCTAATTCATTGTTCATTCGTCAGGAGTGGTGTGAGTTATGTGTGGAATTGTCGGCTACATTGGGACTCAAGCTGCGACGAGTATTTTGCTTGAGGGACTACAGCGACTCGAATATCGAGGATATGATTCTGCGGGAGTTGCCACGGTTTGGGATGGCAAGATTCGTTGTATCCGCGCCAAGGGAAAACTCTATAATCTGCAAGCAAAGCTAGCTGACGACCAAAACCCTGCTCAGACTGGGATTGGTCATACTCGCTGGGCAACTCACGGCAAACCCGAAGAACATAATGCCCATCCTCACTTAGATATGTCGCGCCGCGTCGCTGTGGTACAAAATGGCATTATT
>DBGGTD010000042.1:0-5204 GCA_051162585.1 Elainellaceae cyanobacterium | reverse complement strand
GGATGCAATCTACCGGACACGTGTCGATTGCAACTTGGATCAAATCTTCCGGGTCTCCATCTTGTCGAACTACGCGCGAGCGACCATAATCAGGCTCGATATAAAACGTATTTCGAGCTACATGGGCACAATGCTTGCACCCAATACAGGTTACCTCGTCGACATAAACTCCCTTCTCACGAACGGCGCCACCGAGTTCAGGTTCAAACCCAGTTCGCTCTGATGCATCGCGCCAGTGACCACCCAACTCAGGCTCTAGACCTGTTTGCTCATTATTGGGCAAAAAATGGTCCTCTGGCTGACCCATCGGTGAGCCAGAATGATCAATCATTATGCACTCCAACGCTGCAACACTACCCGAATCGAACCATCACCATTTTTCTGCTTTTCAGAAACAGCAAACCCTTGACGAGTTGATTCGTTGAGAACGGTATGGTAAGCATAGCCTTGCGTCACTCGGTTGATAAATCCTTCAACTGACAACGGCTGCTTCCAGAATTGCAAATCTGCAATTAGCTCGTACTCCTGACCGTTCCAGCTAAAGCCGACATCGTATCCATTTTCTTGTTCGATGGCGATATCAGCCATGTGAGTCTGATTTTGATATCCTTTAACCGGAGTAGGACCAGACTTCCAGGTGATTCCAGAGTCAGTCAGAGCAGACTTGAGAGAATCGAGATCGCGGATTTGGGTTTTAATCTGGCTAAAGTGGGACATAACTCTATTGCTACATAGGGTGAACTAACCTGAACGTTGATGAGGATGGTAAGCCAGTCTACATGATTACCATTCACTGTAAGCGGCCTGAGTTGTTGAGGCAGACTGGCTAACAGGTTGGGCGAAATGCTCCGAGGTTTGTTCCTGACTAAGCACATGACCTAGCTGAGCCTCAATTGCAGCCGTCACTTCAGCACAGGATGAACCTTTGATTCCCGTAACCTTCTCTTCAACTCGACCATCTGGATAGATGACGAACTCCAGCGTTTCCATGCTTCCCTTGCGTCTCTTTGTAAAACGTCTAAAAATTTCTAGGAAAAGTCGGTGCGTAGGCACTGACCCTAGGTTGACAATCATCATCAAGTAAGATGCAAACTAATCATAGTCAATCAAACACGAGTAAATGAATTACTTCGATTGAAAACTTAAGAAAAGTTTGCCAAGACTTGATGCCATAACTTCATTATTGTTTAGTTTCGCTTAACTACTAAAACCAGTCAAGCTGAGTTTATGACTTAATCCTGTGTCTCTTCCCTGGGGAAGAGATGGTTTCTAAACATTGAGGAACGTATAGTTTTTGTAAAAATATGCCCGGAAATCAAGATATAAAGCGGGATTCTGTTCTCTTCAAATCTCTTCAAAATCAATCGCTTTTTTTAAGGAAAACTTGGAAAACGACGATTCTGGAGAGTAACCAAGTTTCATTGATGCCCTCATAATGCTGATTAGGTAGTTTCGCGATTCTGACACGATGCCTTATTCCACCCGTTTCCAGATTAGATTGACTGCTTTAACGACCGTCATCGGCGTATGGGCGATCGCCGCGTTTGGAGACGGTGCAGTTCGAGCTGCCGACCCAGACGATATTCGACAACTGAATCAGACGAGAGAATGTGCAGAGTGCGATTTGACGGATGCATTTTTGAGCGATGCAGATTTAAGAAATGTAATTTTGGAGTCCGCAGATTTGGCAAATGCCAACCTGAATGGCGCAAATCTAACCGGAGCAAATTTGCTCAGTGCCAATCTCAGCGGAGTCAGTCTCATTGGTGCGACGCTTTTTGGAGCCGATTTGCGATCGGCGAACCTGAATGGGGCTAATTTGCGGTTTGCAAACTTAAACGACGCGCTTCTGCAAGACGCGGTGTTATGCAATACGACGCTGCCCGATGGCGTAGTTGAGAATCGAGATTGCTCAGAGTGATGCCAGGTTGAGCAGAGACATGAGGATTAGCCGTCCAAAATCATCCTAAAACTATGCTCCAAACACGACCTTGCCCTCTCGCCACGCTTGAATCAAATTTCCTCGCATGAGGGCTGCAATGCCGTTGAGGATGCGAAATTCTGTCGAGTCGGGGTTGAGTTCTAAGGCGGGCTTGAGCGCACGCTGGGCTGCGGCAGGGTTTAGGTCATACAAATTTACGAACGCAAGATACGCATAAGCATTGGGATTGTTCGGATCGAGTTGAGTCACTCGTTCAAATGTGGCGATCGCACTATCCGCCTTGCGCTGGAGCACTCTAGACAAGGCAAGCCCATAGGCATAGTCCAGACGAGTAGGCTGCTGCTGGAGCCGATAGCTCAAAAGCTGCTCTGCCTGCGTGACATAGGTTTGAACGGGGTCATAGAGATTAAGCCGACCAATTTGCTCAAATACCGGGTCAAGCGCATCAATGCCTTGAGGTAATAGGGTGGCAAACTGCCGAAGTTGGGTTGCGTTGTCCAGCGGCGGAGCAGGATTGATTGGCGCATTGGAGTCAATCACTAGACTGGCAGACACTCCCTCAACTGGATAGGTTTCGCCCGTTAACGGATTTAAATAAGTCGCTTCTAGGGTGTAGCGTCCGGGGGATAAGCCTTCGGGCGGGAGCATTGCCATTCGTTCAACAATCCGAAACGGTTGAGCGGGGTCAATGGTCGACTCTGCCAGCGTGGTTTGGTTGGCCTGAATGGGTTGAGGATGCAGGGTTCCTAGCCCAATCCCATGGTCGTGAAGCCAGCCTTGCTGGTCTGTATCGGCATGGTTCCAAGTGAGAAGAACCAGCCCATCGTGGAGCTGTTGCCAAGAGCCTGACCAGGTATAGGTGATTGGAGCCGGATGTCCTGGAGGAACGGCACCAGGCACGCGAACATCATCTAACCGGATTGTGTTTGTCGGTGCGAGAGTGGCAGGTGTCGCCATGTCTGACGATGCCTGTGATGATAGCTGTAAAGAGTCCTGTGGCTGCACCTCAACGGGCGCAACCCGGCGATGAAATAAGTGGAGACGACTACCATCGGGGAGAGTCCAGCTTCGTCGTTTCTCAAAGTCGGGAGACTGGCGCAGCATTCGCACGACGCGGTTTTGGCGTCTACGCGATTTGGGGTCGTGGTGGGTAAGCTGCGGTTTGGTGACGCTGAGAAACCATGAGAGCGATCGCACGTCTTGCTCCATCGAATCCTCATCCTTCCCCATGCGACGAGCATAGACGCGAAAATTCTCTAAATTTCCGTAATAGGTGAGGTTATGCTGATTGATTTCGGGCGTGGACGGTAATACGCCCAGCGTGGCGATTTGATAGGGCTGAGTGCGGATAATTTCGTCAATAATTTCAGCATGGACCCATTCTGCGCTGCGCTCAGGATGGTGGTGCGCGCCAGGAGCTAGGGTTCGGCTCAACCGATCGCCCATCGGCCCTGCCACTGGAAACAAATTCAACACCATTAATATGATTGCAAGCCCGACGGTTGCCCAGGGAACGGCTCGCCAGCGACGCGGAAACCGAGTCAGCCCGTATGCCAGCACAATCGACCAAATCGGCAACCACGGCATGATATAGCGGACATCTTTGTTGGCGATCGCCGACCAGATAATATATGCTCCAGCCAGAAACACCATGAGCCAACCCAGTGCCGATAGGTTAGTTTGCGGGTGTTGTCGGAGCGTCCCAGACGGTTGATCCATCGGAGTTGTGTGACGAAAGACCGTTGTTCCCAATATCAGCCCCACGATGGGCACAATCAGCAACGGGTACGACACGCTAGAAGGAAGCTGTTGCCAGTAGAAAGTCCATGCAGCAAGACTGGTTACAGACGGATCGCCCTCGATCGCTGCCGATCGCGTATTGGCACTAAATGCAGCGCTAATTTGAAACACCCAGTTGTGGCGACTCCATGGAATCATCAGCACCAGCGCAATGAGGAGCCCGCTAAAAAGCTGAATGAGTCGTTCCCATGAGCGCTTTTGGAGCTGTCGTCCCAGCATCCAAAGAACGGGCAACGCTAGGAAAAACACCGCTGTTTGCTTCATCAGCAACGCTAATCCAAAACACGTTCCAAATCCCAATGCGAGTGACCATTGAGCCCACCTGCTCGACCCATCTCGCCACAGCGTCAAGACCCAAAGGCTTGCGGTCGTCAATGCAGCTAAGGGATAGTCCATAAAATATTGGGTACGCAGGCTATAAAACTCAGGAAACAGCACACACAATCCGGCTGCCCAAAGCCCGACCCTCGGACTCAACACCTGCCGCCCCAGTCCATAGACTGAAACCAGCAGAATCACGGTATAGACATTATTGACTCGGAGTGCCGGGTCAATTCCGGCACCAAAGAAACTGAGAAACGGAGCAGTGGTGATATATAACAGCGGCGGATATTTGGATGAAAGCGTCCAAAGTCCCGTCCACCAGTCGTGGGAAAACCAATCGCCGTGGCTTAATGTCCACCAATAGTTAAGAGCACCAATCAAATGGTCGGCTGGGTCCCACGATGGCACGCCTTGGTCAAGCGCAAGCCAAATAGAATCGACGACCAGCCCTAGCCCTCCGATGAGGATCAAGATGATTAAGGGGCTCAACGGTTTTTGATATCTCTTGCTCGACACGCGATCGCCTACTTTAGACCCTGCTTCGACTGACCTATTCTCACATATAGTCCTACGGACTTAGGTTTGTGTGGTGAGCCCCGCGCCGCGGGGGCTCACCACACGTTTAACGTCCTAACGCGAGAGCGTAAGGCTATAGGCGGAGTTTCCATAGGATGGATAATTACTGAAAATATGGGCTGGACAGCGATCTAGTCTCGACAGCGATAAAACTGATATTTATAGCCATCGACGCGTCGCGTTTTGTCATAGGCACAGCCCTGTTCTCGCAAATCGGCATCGCCCTCATAATTAAGCAGCCAGAGGTCGAACGGTCGTGGCAAGGTTGTCAGCGATTCTCGCAGCGTTAGGCTGGGCCTATTACAGTTTTGTTCACCGTCTAGGCTACATTCTTGATGGTCGAGAAAAAATCGGGGAGTAGACACCTGCGGCAGCGATCGCAACTCCCACGCGACGCCCATCAAACGCCCCGTATGCCCATGAGATTGATGAGAAATTGCCACGACGGGGGGCTCTTTAGAATTGGCGGCGATCGCCCAGGCGACTCGGTCAGGGCGGTGAACTTTGCGAAATCCTAAATCATTGACCACGCTCAGCGCGCCGATTATGCCAACGATCACGA
>DBGGTD010000041.1:0-5609 GCA_051162585.1 Elainellaceae cyanobacterium | reverse complement strand
CCAAGAACTCCAGCGACAGCTTTCCCTACGAGAACAGCTCTACGAGATTGTTGCATTAGCAGCTCGGTTTTATGAGCATGCGCTCTATCAGCCTCAGGGTAAAGTTGCATTTGACTATTTATCATCTCGGCATCTCAGTCAGATGACGATTCAGCAGTTTCAGCTCGGCTATGCTCCAGCAGGCTGGCAAACGCTCTATGGCTATCTTGTCGAGCAAAAACGATACCCAGTTGAACTCGTTGAAAAAGCGGGATTGATTGTGCCGCGGTCGGGCGATCGCGGCTATTATGACCGATTCCGCGATCGCCTCATAATCCCAATTCAAGATGTGCAAGGACGCGTCATCGGGTTTGGTGGCAGAGCGCTGGGGGATGCTCAACCCAAATACCTCAATTCGCCTGAGACAGAGCTATTTGACAAAGGCAAAACTTTATTTGCTCTCAACAAGGCAAAAACGGCGATCGCTAAGCACGATCGCGCGGTTGTAGTTGAAGGCTATTTTGATGCGATCGCTCTCCATGCCGCAGGTATAGAGCCTGTGGTTGCATCGCTAGGTACGGCTCTGAGTCTGGCTCAAATCAAGCAGCTACTACGCTATACCGAATCTAAGCAAATCATTCTTAATTTTGATGCCGATGCAGCGGGGGCCAAAGCAGCAGAACGCGCCATCGGGGAAGCTGCAAGTCTAGCTTACCGAGGCGAGATTCAGCTCCGAGTCCTCAATATTCCCGATGGCAAAGACCCAGATGACTATCTCCAAAGTCATCCGGCTGCTGACTATCAGGCTCTCCTCGATCAGGCTCCTCTCTGGCTTGATTGGCAAATTGACAACGCATTTGAGAACCAAGATCTTAATCAAGCGGAGCAGTTTCATACCGTCACCCAAGCATTGGTGCGTCTTCTGGGTGATATCGCCAATGCCAACACACGGACGCACTACATTCGTCGATGTGCAGAACTTCTGAGCCGAGGGGATGCTCGACTAGTGCCGCTCTTAGCTGATAATTTACTCGCGCAGGTGCGCCGTAAGCGACGGCGATCACCCGATGGTTCTGAAATGCCGCGATCGCTTCTGGTAGCAACCGATTTTTTAGACCAAGCAGAAGCAACGCTGCTGCGAGTCTATTTGCACGCCCCAGAATATCGGGATGACGTTGCCAACGCCATAAACGAACGCGACTTGCAGTTTAGCTTGTCTCATCATCGAGCGATCTGGCGGCACATCTTAGACCTCATTGCCGCCGAAGAACTCAATGCTAATCCGACTGTGTCATCTGACACCCCTAGAATTCCCCAAAAAGACTTAATCGCTCAACTGCGCGATCGCTGCGCTGAGGATTCAGCCCTGCTCGATCCTGTATCCCACCTTTTCCAACTCGACGAAAAAACGCAGCGAGATATTTTGCGAGCTCCCCTAGTCATTCAAGCAGCAACGGATTGTCTAGAACGAGTCATGTGTGAGAAACGATACCGTCACTTTCGCGACTTGTGGACTCAGACTAAAATTTCAGCCGAGCCTGACCTATGCCGATATTACCAACAACAAATTTATGCCGAAAAACATCGCATTGCCGAACTCGATCAGCATCGCTCAATCAGCTTTGAAGATTTATTTCAGATCGCAGATCCAGATCAATGGATGAACTCTGTTGAAACCAAATCTCAGTCATCAGTTTAGCTCCGAATCAATGCTGGGTATCATCAACATTCCAGCGTGTCTTTGGTGCTTCGCTTCGTGATGGGATTGTTTCCTTGAGCAACCTTACATAATTTCTCCTGCATGTCTCGGCGCAGCAACACCTCTGTAAAATCTGCACCTATGATCGTAGCGCCATCAAACTTGGTATTAAACGCAAACGCTCCCTCGAGAATGGCATTCGTCAGATTTGCATTGACAAACCGGGCCGTATCTAGGGTTGCATAGCTGAGGTCAGCCCCAGTCAGAGTGGCACCTTCGAGATTAGCGCCAAAGAAACTCACGCCTCTTAGATTCGTGTCGCTCAGATCACTGCTGCGGAGGTTTGCTTTGGTGAAGCTAGAATCAGTCAAGTCCTGCCCTGAGAAATCGACATCGATCAAACTTTGTTTGTCATAGTTTTCTGCACAAGCGCTCGGAGCATATCCCAGACTGGTCGCGATCGCCCCGATTAAAATAATCCATAGAGCCAATAAGCGCCATAGTTTAACGCTCAAGCCTCCATATCGTAGCCGTAGCCGTTTCAGGGAATCAAAACAGAATCGAGACATCATGCTAAACGCTATCAAACTGCAACAATATTAGTGACCTGTCACTATTCTGATAGTACCTGAATGTGTTGCTCGCCTTTTCTCAAAGAAGTTGTCCCCTTATGCCAAGTTGTGTTTCATAGTATGAATTTGATACGCCTCTTCATAGCAGCCCTTCATATCAGGAGAATGTATGACCTCTGATGCTCGCAGATGCCTCCATTGAAGCGCCCCAAACCTGATATTGGTCGCCTCGGAGAAGATTGGGTAGCTCAGTGGCTAGCGTGCCGGGGCTGGGCAATTTTGCAGCGACGCTGGCGATGCCGATGGGGCGAACTTGATCTGATTGCTCAATCCTCGGAGAGCGAATCTCCCCTAACTATATTTGTCGAAGTCAAAGTCCGAAGTCGCGGCAACTGGGATGCCAACGGGCTATTTTCAATCACGCCCCAAAAACAAGCAAAGCTCTGGCGGGCAGCCCAACTATTTCTCGTGGCGCATCCTGAGTTCGAACAAAGCCCCTGCCGATTTGATGTCGCGCTGGTTTCATGCAAACCCTGCTCAACTAAAGAAGGGTATCAATTCAGCCTTCAACGTTATATCTCAGGCGCATTTGAATGCGATCTGGAATAGCCTCAATTAGATAAAGTTTGAAGGGGACGCACCCATGGCACGTCCCCTTCAAATTTGAATTAATATCAGGTGAGATACCCCAAATCAGTAAAGATATTCAGGCTAAAGTCTCTGGACAGTACCCCAGTCCTTGAACAAACTGCTTACGAAATGCCTCAATTTCTGCCCTATCTGGTGCGCCATGCGAGACGACTGCTACTTGATAACGCCGCATTACATCTACCGGAGACTGCCCTGTTTCTAAGCCCCAGAATGCCATGCGAACCCGAATTTCAGGCTCATATGGAATTCCTAGCTCATTCAGGAAAGCCCGAAAGTCCCCATCCTGCTGAATGCCAAGCTGTTGATCGAGCTTGATTTTAATGACCCATCCATCAATCTGGTGAATCACAGTCATGAAGCGAACAGGAAGCCATAGAGTTGAATGGAGAAATTCCACGACTCTAAGTGTAAGGCTGGCATTCGCGAGGTAATAGATATATTCCATAATTGGAGGTTCAAGCAAATGCTACACTTCTATCTTTGCGAGAAACTTGATAAATCAATAGGGGAAGACCCCCCGACCTTGCTTGGTTTGAGATAGGGAAGATCCCCCATTCCTTCAATCTCTATCGATTTTTCGGTGACTGCGATGAACTCTGCTCAACACTTAGACCCAGCTCCAGTGTGTCGATCATCTGATGATTATCAAGATATTGCCAATTCTGTTGACCAAGGGCATCCCGATTGGCGTCTTAGTTCGTATGATTATGATCTGCCGAATGATCGCATCGCTCAACAGCCTGTTGTGCCGCGCGATCGCTCTCGATTGCTGGTCGTACAAGACCTGACCGATCACGCCCATCATATTTTTCGGGAGCTTCCGAATCTTCTACAACCTGGAGACTTGCTGGTTCTTAACAACACGCGCGTACTGCCTGCCCGACTCTATGGACGCAAGCCAGGTGGTACAGCAGTCGAACTGTTGTTGTTAGAAGAACATCAGCCTAATCAATGGCTAGCACTTGTTAAGCCAGGTCGTCGACTCAAGCCAGGAGCTCATATCCAATTTGAGATGCCTCCTTTCGTCGCCGCTATATCCTCAAATCCTGAAAATACTGAGGCCGCGTCTCTAAATGCCATGTCAGGAGCCACTGTTTTAGATGCAACTGTGGTCGCAACCGACCCGGCTACAAAAGGGCGTATCATTCAGTTCCATTTGCCAGACGGCACATTGCTTCAGCAGGTTTTACCTCACATAGGACAAGTGCCCTTACCGCCTTACATTACCAACACTCAAGTAACCTCAGAACACTATCAAACCGTATATGGCGATCGCCTGGGTGCTGTTGCGGCTCCTACGGCTGGGCTTCATTTCACTCCAGAACTTCTAGAGCAACTCCAGCAGGCGAATATTCACCATACTTTTGTAACTCTGCACGTTGGGGTCGGAACATTTCGCCCCGTTGACTCGGAGGACATCACCGCGCATGCAATGCATGGAGAGTGGGTAGATGTCCCCAAAGACACGGTAGCTGCTATTCAACGTACAAAAGCAAACGGAGGGCGCATTATCGCAGTGGGAACAACTGCGGTTCGGTCGTTGGAAGCGGCTGCCCAGAATGGGGAGATCCGCCCATTTTGTGGAAAAACCGATTTATTTATCTATCCAGGCTATACGTGGCAAGTCGTTGAAGGATTAATTACAAACTTCCATCTACCAAAGTCAAGCTTGCTAATGCTGGTTAGCGCACTGATTGGGCGTACCCGTCTGTTGACTCTCTATCAAGAGGCGATCGCTCACAACTACCGCTTCTACTCCTTTGGCGATGCCATGCTCATCTTGCCCTCTGCACGCTTGCTGCAGACGTAGAGGGCTGAAGGCAGAGGGCTGAAGGCAGAGGGCAGAGGGCTGAAGATAATACCTGCTACTGCGTGTTTCAGTCATTCGAGGTGTCCTACGCACACTTCAGGTGCTACATAGCCCTACAGGCTCTGATTTGTGCCAAGTTCGACGTCCTGATGCAAGAGCATAAGCCTATATCGAGCGATGTCACTATCACATAGCTAGAAAAAGTGCGATTGGGAACGTTGAAAAGAATTGGCGTGTCTCCTCTCCTCTATTTCGTGAATTATGAATATGGGGGTATGCGCTTGAGTTACGTAAACAAGGAGATGGCTCCCAATGTGAAATCAGCGCGCCCTTGATCCGTGTTATCACCAAAGAATAGAAGATTGGGAAGATCATACGGGCTAAACGGCAACGGTGGATCGCTGAGAGCCGGATCAAAATTAAAGTCACGCAGCAATCCAGAGAACAGCGATGCTCCATCTGCAAGTAGCTCGTATCGGTTATCGCTGACATCTAGCGTGTAGTTGATTGCCCTACCGATAGAATTGAGCGGTGCGTTCTCGGTTGCAACCTCTGTGAAGTTAGCAGATTGGGCAAAGATGCGATCGCCCTTAAAAGCTAGCTCAACGCCTTGTGTTGTATTATTCATCATGATTAGGCTAAAGCCTGCTCGATTAGCCCCGCTCGCCTCAGAGTTGAGCGTCAACGTAAATTCGAGGGTGTAGCCGACCGACGCATCGAGCACTGGAAAGAGAGCATTGACCACATTGAAATCAACGTCTAAATCATCCAGACTATTTGCACCCAACAGTTCGACTGCATTGATAGAACTGAGGTCAGGCTGATAGTTAGAATAGCCAACATAGCCTTGATTCGGATTGGTCGTCGAGAATTGAGAATTGATGTTTACTCCACGTCC
>DBGGTD010000040.1:0-2374 GCA_051162585.1 Elainellaceae cyanobacterium | reverse complement strand
ACTTAGGGATATCTACACTGCTATTTCATAATTTGGGCTGGCAACGCCAAATATCTTAAGTATCTACCCAACTTTCAACATTTGTATCGGTTGCGTTACGTTTTACTTTTTGTCAGATGAGCCAACGTCAGTTAGCCGCCTAGCCTTTCCAAATCGCTTTTATGTCCCTTAGTCTGCGGCTGAATTGCAGGCACAATATCAATGGAATTTACGAGTAATGAGAAGAAGAGTTCGGTATTTATGCTGATACTTACGCAAACTCCTTCATCTATTCCCGTGAAATAACGATGGTACGAACTAGGTCATTCTAAGGAGAATAAGCCTAACTCTGACGCAAGGTGTTTTTCAGATGACGGCAACTAAATCTTCTCTCCGTTCGCACAGCATGGAATTATTGATGGCCTACCATCAAAATCCTTCTCTCAAAGTTCGTAACCAGTTAGTTCGAATGAATGCAGGCTTAGTTCGCAAAATCGCTCACCGAGTGAGCCATCAGTGTGTTGAGCCCTACGAAGATCTAGAGCAAATTGGGTATATTGGCTTAATTCGAGCAATTGAGCGATTTAACCCCGGCCAAGGGTGCGCGTTTAGCTCATTTGCAGTGCCTTATATTCGTGGTGAAATGCTTCACTTCTTGCGCGATCGCGGCAGTGCTGTTAAGGTGCCTCGTCGTTGGCAAGACCTCCAAAAAGAAGGGCAAAAGGTTCGCGTACAGCTTTCAAAAGATCTAGGTCGTCAGCCAACCGATCAAGAAGTCGCCGACGAAATTAGAATCTCTCAAGATGAATGGCGAGAAATTAAATTGGCCGTTCGTAACCGTCTGCCTCTAAGCCTTGATGCCACCGTATGTCATCAAATCGACTCTCCTATTACATTGGGTGATACGTTGACTGATGCCAATTATCAAACCCTGCAATGGTTAGAAGAAGATCGACAGCTTCTTCAACGGGCTCTAAACCAGCTTGAGGACAAAACCAGAGCCGCCATCGAGTTTGTATTCTTCAGCGACATGTCTCGTAAGGAAGTCGCCGAGCGAATTGGTGTCAGCCCGATGACGGTAACGCGGCGTATTCAGCGTGGGCTTGAGCAGATGGTTGCATACCTTCAGCCTCAAACGCTGCGGACTGAACCCTAGCCCCAATCGGTTCTTCAACTATGTCGATCTGGCACGATCTATCATATGGTATGGATCAACGGGATTGTTGCCGCTTACGGTGCTGAGCCGATCTACCTTGCGTCATGTTGAAGGGTGCAGTGTTGAAACGGCAATATTCCGCCAATTAGGAACGTATAGTTGGTGAGTTCAATCTTGATGCCGCTCTACAAATTGTTTTGTAGAGCGGCTTTTTGTAAGCCTCTGATCTTTTGTCAGGCAACCAGGGGTTCTACACACAAATCTGAGCCCGTTGGGCTATATAAGTTGGGCGGCCCAAAATGATAGCATCTGCATCATCTAAATCATCGAGCCGTTGATGGCCGCCTTGCTCGTCCGGAGTTCCGCGTTAATGCCACCAACGCTTGCGGCTCCTTTACAGACTACTTCTGCTTGTAGCTTTGTGTGAGGGGGCGATCGCCCCCTCAACTTACACCCAGTCAACTTGCGATTAGGCAGCTAGATCAAATAGCAGCACTTCAGCATCATCCGATGCACCTTGGAGAGTGAGCATATCTTCTTGGGCGATCGCCACCCCATCTCCTGCCGAGACGAGCTGCTCATTCAGTTGAATGGCGCCTCGTGCAACCTGCACCCAAGCGACTCGATCATTGGCAAGCGAATAGCTAAGCGTTTCACCATCATGCAGGAGGGTCGCGTAGAGATTAACGTCTTGATGAATAGTAACTGAGCCATTTCGACCTTCTTGTGAGCCAATCAAGCGTAGCGTTCCACGTTTTTCCTCCTTTGAAATGTGAATTTGCTCGTACCCCGGATCTATATCTTTTTGCTTGGGCAGAATCCAAATTTGCAGTAAATGCACTGAGTCGGTTTGCGATCCATTAAACTCGCTGTGCAAGATACCCGTACCAGCAGACATTCGCTGCACATCCCCAGGGCGAATGACTGAACCATTCCCGATATTGTCTTGATGTTCTAAAGCACCATCAAGCACGTAGGAAATAATTTCCATATCGCGATGTCCGTGGGTGCTGAAGCCACGACCCGGTTGAACTTTATCTTCGTTGATGACCCGCAAGCTTGAAAAGCCCATATGCTCTGGGTCGAAATAATGACCAAATGAGAACGTGTGTCGACTATCGAGCCAACCAAAGTTTGCGACTCCACGCTGCTCGGAGGAGCGGATCGTAATCATCGAGATAGACCTCCTTATCCAAATGCGTGCTGGTTTAGCAGCCGCTTGACGTATAGCCCTACGGG
>DBGGTD010000039.1:0-5175 GCA_051162585.1 Elainellaceae cyanobacterium | reverse complement strand
ATACTGGGCAGATACCGCCCAATTTATTAAAAAGCATTTCAGAAAGGAAGACATTGTCTTTGCTCCAGAAGAATTTAGTAAATATTTTTCTAAACCTATTGAACGCTACAGCACTGACCCAACCTCAGAAACCGGCTTCAAATGGGCAGTTATTCATAAGGGACGGCTTGAGCAGATTAGTTTCAAAGTCCTTAACTTCATCGATGCCAAATTTGCTCCCGTCTTTATCAATGATGTGTTTATTGTCTTTGGCAGAGATACCGAATTGCCTACGATTGAGTATGACTCAGCAGGCTTTAAGTCGTATCGAGAAAATCGAGCAGACCTCTACAATTCAATTTTGGAGACAAGCAAGATTAGCGATCGCCAGCTTGTTTCAGCGGTGCAGCAGGCAACCCAACCTCAACTTGAAGAAATGACTCGTCAAATCGACATGCTCCCCAAGCGAGAAGTCGTGTATATGGGAGAACACAAAGCACTAACCCGCAATCGTTGGGGGCAAAAGATGTTTGTGGACACCCAAGATATGTCATTAACGCCCCATATCTTGTTAGATGGATATTGGGAAATGTGGCTGACCAACGTTTTTATGGATCTGATCAAAGAAGGGATGACCGTTATCGATATTGGGGCGAATATCGGCTACTACACACTTTTAGCCGCTGCCAAGGTTGGCACTCAAGGGAAGGTTTATGCATTTGAAGCAGGGCAAGACATCTTTGAAACGCTTTGGCAAAATGTCGCCGTTAATGGATATTTAGACCGAGTTTCTTTGGTCAACAAAGCCGTCTATAAAGAATCTGCAACGCTAAAGTTTAGTCAGCTTAAGCGACATCATGGCTCTAGCGGCATCGGCAAATTTGAAGATCAATTTTTGAAAATGTATCACGATGATGTCGTGGTATTTGAGGTTGACGCTATTTCACTTGATGAGTATTTCTTGGATCAAGATATCAAGATTGATTTTATAAAAATCGATGCCGAAGGGAGTGAACCCTTTATCTTCGCGGGCATGAAGAAGCTCTTGGAGAATAATCCTGCTATCAAGGTGATTTTTGAGTTTTGCCCTCAAAATATTGCAAACACAGGTAATGATCCACGATTTTTGCTCGAAAGTTTGGTTGAATCCGGTTTTGATTTAGAGTCAGTTGATCCAAGACTGGGAATCGTCGAAACGACTATCGAAGATTTGCTCAATATCTCATTTTGTGAGGTTCTATTGAGTAAACACGATCAATAATTGCTGAACCAGCCTCTAAGCGCCGACTAATAATGACGATCGGGCGTGGAATCCGGCTTTGGCTAGCGCATTAACCGTTGCCTGATGGTCATACACGCGGAACTGTGCTCCTAATCGCACAAACTGTCGTCGCTGATTCGCGCCGATAACGGCGACAACAGGAATTTTGCCCTGTCCGGTTTCGTCTTGCTGATCTAGCAGAATATTTTTGAGGCGATATTGCTCTGTAATGTCGCTAGCAATTTGGGGTTCAAGCTCCACCATGATCATGCGAACCTCCTCAACGGGTTCGGCATCTTCGATGATAAATTGCGATCGCTCGTCTCGACGATCCACCTTGCCCCAGATCATCAGCCGCGCATCTACGCTGATGTAGTGTCCAATGCGGGCAAACGTCTTTGGAAACACCACCGCATCCGCTTGTCCGGTTAGATCTTCAATTTGCACGATCGCCATTGGGTCACCCTTTTTAGTAATCACAGGTTTGACCGTAGTGAGGATAACGATCGCACTCAGGGTTGACTGATCAGTCTTTTCGTCTAATTCATTCATATTCACCGGGGCGAGAATCTGGGATGCCTTCTGCACCGACTTCAATGGATGGTCAGAGATATAAAAACCCAGCAATTCTTTTTCTAGCTTGAGCTTTTCTTGAGGCGGAAAATCTTCGACTGGCGCCGCTTTAGGGGCAACTTCAAACCCAGACGAGCTAGCGGTATCTGCGCTGCCGCCGAGCATATCAAATAGATTGCCCTGCCCAACCTCTCGGTCTTTGGCGCGAGATTGGGCCCACTCAATCATAGGTTCCAAATCATGCATGAGCTGATTGCGATTAGGATTGAGCGTGTCTAGTGCGCCACATTGAACTAGCGCTTCTAATGCACGTCGGTTCACAGCTCGCAAATCGACGCGATCGCACAAATCAGCCAGCGACTCAAACAGCCCATCGGTGTCTCGCGTTTCCAAAACGCACTCGATCGCCCCTTGTCCGACGTTACGCACCGCAGACAGCCCAAACAAAATGCGATCGCTCAGCGGCGTAAAGTCAACCCGAGATCGGTTAATATCAGGCGGCTCAACCACAATCCCCATCGAGACACAGTTAGCAATATAATGCTGCACTTTGTCCTGGTCGCCGCTATTGGCAGTCAGCAGCGCGGCCATATATTCAGTGGGGTAATTTGCCTTTAGGTAGGCCGTCTGAAAGGTTACATATCCGTAGGCAGTCGAGTGAGATTTGTTAAAGCAATATTCTGCAAACAGCACCATCTGGTCAAACAGGTCTTCTGCGACCTTTTGCTTGACTCCGTTTTTCTGCGCCCCTTCAATGAAGATGCTGCGGTGCTTCTGCATCTCCGCCATCTTTTTCTTACCCATCGCTCGACGCAGCAAGTCAGCTTGCCCCAGCGAATAGCCCGCCATGTCTTGGGCAATTTTCATGATCTGCTCTTGATAGACCATGATGCCGTACGTTTCGTTGAGAATCGGCTCTAGAATTTCGTGGGGGTAGTCGATCTTCTCTCGCCCGTGTTTGCGGTTGATAAATTTGGGAATCAGCCCAGCATCTAGCGGTCCCGGGCGATAGAGCGCCAACACAGACGAAATATCTTCTAAACCAGAGGGCTTGAGGTCGCGCACAATCTGGCGCATCCCCGATGATTCAAGCTGAAAGATGCCTGCTAGATCGCCTCGTGCCAACAGCTTATACGTCTCAGCGTCATCCAGAGAAATATGGTCAAGATCTAAGGTTGTTTGCCGGTTTTGCTGGACGAGATCGACCGTTTTCTGAATCATCGTCAGGTTTTTAAGCCCCAAAAAGTCCATCTTGAGCAGCCCCATCGACTCAATATCTTCCATGGAATATTGAGTCACGATTCCGGCGTTATCTTTGTTGCGCTGGAGCGGCACAATCTCATCAAGCGGTTGCGCCGAAATCACAACCCCTGCTGCGTGAATGCCGACACTTTTGTTGGTGCCCTCAATGCGAAGCGCCATATCCAGCCAGCGACGCACTTGAGCATCCTTTTCATATCTTTCTTTGAATTCGGGAGCAGGCGTGTCGTCTGAGATCATCACCTTGAGTTTGGTCGGCTTGCCGCGCACCACCGGAATCAGTTTTGCCATCCGATCGGCGTCGCCATAGGGAACATCAAGCACCCGTGCCACATCTTTGAGCACGGCTTTCGAGGTCATGCGGTTATAAGTGATAATTTGAGCCACCCGCTCAGTGGTATATTTTTCGGTCACATACTGAATCACCTGATCCCGCTTTTCGATGCAGAAGTCAGTGTCGATATCGGGCATTGATTTACGTTCAGGATTCAGAAATCGCTCAAACAGCAGCCCGTGATGCACCGGGTCAATATTGGTAATGCCGAGCGCATAGGCCACGAGAGAACCCGCCGCTGACCCCCGCCCTGGCCCCACGGGGATGTCGTGATCGCGCGCAAACTTGATATAGTCCCACACGACGAGGAAGTAGGTGGAAAAGCCCATCTGCTCCATCATGTTGAGTTCATAGGCGAGGCGATCGCTGTATCGGGTCTCGATTGCCTCAGCCGAACCGCAGTTGAGCCGCTTGACTAATCCCTGTGTGGTTACTTCGTGAAGATAGGTGGCCGGGGTGTATCCATCCGGGACGGGATAATCGGGAATACGCGGCTCGCCGAGGATGTCATAGTCTTCGATTTTGTTAGCGACTTCGAGGGTATTAGCGATCGCCTCATCAATCACGTCGTCCGTTAAATGATCGCGAAACAATTGCCGCATCTCATCGGCTGATTTTAAATATTCTGTGCCGGTGTAGCGCAGACGCTTGTCTTCGGTGATCAGCTTGCCCGTTTGAATGCAAAGCAGCGCGTCGTGCGCTTCGACATCAAAACAGGAGATGTAGTGAGAATCATTGGTGGCAATTAGTTTGATGCCAAGTTCTTTTGCAATTCTGACAATTTGAGGATTAACGATCCGTTCTTCCGGGAGCCCGTGATCTTGAATCTCTAGGTAATAGTCATCCCCAAATCGATCTCGATACCACGTAGCAACTCGCTTGGCGATTTCGGGCTTGCCCTGCAAAATTGCCTGCGGCACTTCTCCGGCAAGACAGCCACTCGTGACGATCAGCCCATCGCTATAGTGCTCTAACAGGTCTTTGTTAATACACGGGCGAGAAAAAATTCCTTTCCCTTGAACGCCTTGCAGGTGAGAAACGGTCGTGAGCTTGACGAGGCTTTTATAGCCTTGAGTATTTTTGGCTAACACGACCTGATGATATTTAGGACGACGTTCTTGCTTGGTGATGTCGCCATTGATCACATACATTTCGTTGCCGATGATGGGCTTAATGCCTTTGCCCTTGCACAATTTGAGGAGCTCGACGGCTCCATACATGACCCCGTGGTCGGTGAGGGCGATCGCGGGCATGTTGAGCTCGATTGCCCGCTCAACCAAGTGAGGCAGTTGACTCGCCCCATCAAGCAAACTGTAATCGCTGTGAATGTGCAGACCCACAAAAGACATATCTCTCAAGCCATCAGTCAGGATTGAGTTTAGCGTAACGGATTTTTGACTCTATATCTAGCCTTTACCACCCAATATTTGACGAATATTGCTCTACATATGGTAGGCATTTCGAGCGCAACCCTTTTATAATCAGTATAAATGTATTGCCATGAAATCGGAAGCTTGCAATCGAATAGGCGTGATGAGTTACTCGGTAAGCCGAGGATAATGAACAATAATCATCGAATTATTAGGACGGCGACGGGCGATCGCCTCGGGTTCTCGTCCGACGACGGGTTCTCCGATGCGATGGGTGCTTGCGGTAATCAGCAGCAAATCTCTGGGCTCTAGTTGCCGAGACACCGCATTCACAAAATTGCCTCGAATTTCTCGAATCGGGATTGATGACCGCAGTGAAGAGTCAGAGGGTTGGGACT
>DBGGTD010000038.1:0-2242 GCA_051162585.1 Elainellaceae cyanobacterium | reverse complement strand
GCTAAGTACCTCGGCACAATTAAAAACTAAATTTAAAACCCTGCACTGCCCGCGCCGCGGGCAGTGCAGGGTTTTATGGGTTCTATAGTTAATTGTGACCACCGACTTAATCTAGATTTGAGCTCTTAGATATTGAGAGCCTGAGGCAGCTTGGTGAGTAATTCTTGGGTTGTAAAAGGCTTCAGCAGAAAATCAGTCAGTTTCACGTCTAATTCGGTGACCATCCCATCGATTTCAGGCATCACAACGCGTTAATACCTGATTGACTGACAAAAGATTCGGAGGCTGGCGGTTAAAACCGCGCCTAGACAAGCAAAGTCGGCCTGCGCCGACTATCCCCAACCCGCGCAAGCGGGTTTTGCCCGTATAGCAGCAGTTTCAACTGCCGCTGCAAAAAGTCTTGTCAGTCAACCAGCGTTAATATTCTCTGCTAACAATTCTCCAATTGCATCTGACTGTCTGGAATAATCGTGGTGATAGAGCGCTCAGTCATATCGGCGGTAGCATAGCCAAACAGCCGCTCTTCACCCGCCATCTTTTCTGATAAATTTTTTGGATGTAGCTCATTAGGTTAAGATATTTATACCGACTCTAATATAATATAGAGTCGATATTTGTATAAACGTTTAATGTTTGCTGCTGCATTTCTTTTGAGTTATGAGCGCTGAAGCAACTGACCCTAACGCCGAAGAGGCGATTGAATCACCGGAATCCCCAGAGCTGGATCGCTTTGAATGTCGGGCTTGCGGCTATGTCTATGAGCCAGAAAAGGGGGATGGGAATCAAATAGAGCCCGGTACCCCGTTTGAACAGCTGCCTGACGATTGGAGATGTCCGGTCTGTGGCGCAAACCAAAGGCAGTTTAGCAATATTGGTCCGGTCGGAAGTCCGTCTGGTTTTAAGGAAAATCTAGGCTATGGGTTTGGTGTTAACACTCTAACTCCTGGTCAAAAAAATATTCTCATCTTCGGCGCTCTGGCGTTGGGATTTCTGTTCTTCGTAAGCCTATATGGTCTCCGCTAAGGCTTTGGTTCGCCAAGACTTCGATTGGGACCAGCGTTTTATAGCGATCAGGGCAATTGTCTGTTCTTGAACTGCCTGCGTAGAAGCAGATATTGCGCCGTAACTTTAACTCTTTACTCTCATCCAAATTGCTGACCGACGTGATAAATCAGAACCGAATGGAAGCACTTTTTAAGCCTCTCAAACGAATTGCGATCGCTTTGGCGGCTGTATTTCTATGTACAGGATGTGCAAATGCCTATTTGCCGTCATTAGAATACAATCCCTGGCAACCCATTGAATTGCCGACCGAAAGTACGCTGCTTGATATCGGGTTTGCCGATGATTTGCAGCACGGCTGGCTTGTGGGTAAGCGATCTACCATGCTCGAATCGAGAGACGGTGGACAAACGTGGGAGCCGCGAATCCTCGACTTGGGAGATGATCAGGCGTATAGCCTGACGTCAATCAGCTTTTCTGGGCAAGAAGGATGGGTGGTCGGAGAACCTAGCATCTTGTTGCATACAACTGATGGGGGTGAGTCATGGTCGCGGATTTCCTTAAGTGAAAAACTCCCCGGCACTACTCGTTTGATTACCGCACTCGGAGATCACTCGGCAGAAATGACCACCGATGTGGGTGCTATTTACCGGACAAAGGATGATGGCAAAACTTGGCAGGCTATGGTGGAAGAGGCAGTCGGTCGGTTTCGGAATATTTCGCGATCGCCCGATGGTCGATATGTAACCGTTTCAGCGCGTGGCAACTTTTATTCGACGTGGGAACCCGGTGATAGCGCATGGGAGCAACATAATCGAAATAGTTCTCGCCGTCTTCAAAATATGGGATATGGGGATCACGGTCGACTTTGGCTGCTAGCGCGTGGCGGCATTGTGCAGTTCAGCGAACCTGAAAGCTTAGACGATTGGCATGAGTCAGTTAATCCTGAGTTTTCGACCAGTTGGGGGCTACTGGATTTGGCCTATCGAACTCCTGACGAGGTCTGGGTGGCTGGAGGTAGTGCCAACTTATTATGTAGTTTTGACGGAGGCGAGACCTGGCAAAAAGATCGCGCCATTGAGGATATTCCGTCCAACCTTTATCGCATTGTGTTCTTCTCTCCTAATCATGGATTTGTGTTAGGTCAACGTGGAACCATACTTCGATATGAAGGTGAGCCTCAAGTTGCGAACTTGCTCAATTAAGTAATCGCTAATTGTATTGATGCAAGAGTTGAGAC
>DBGGTD010000037.1:0-3088 GCA_051162585.1 Elainellaceae cyanobacterium | reverse complement strand
GATAAGGATTGCAGGTTTAACATTTTTGATGGTGGTTACATAGTTAAATTGACTGATTTCTAAGATGTCCATCCAAACGGGCGATCGCCCGTCCGTCATTTAATGGTTTGTTAATGATTGATTGGATGTATGAAAGATTAATTTTTTTGTCTATTAGTTTCAATTAATCTCAACTCCATCGTTGTTCTGTCTCAGACAGAGTTCGTATATTCACGAGTAATTTTGTATACATTTCTTAAAACTCTGTCAAGAGAACTTTAGTCGCCAAGGCAATAAAGAACAGGACTTTTAAAATATCCTCTAATCGTCTGCCATTAAGAGCCTATCCAAAATCCCTGATAGGGTTTTCGGAATCCAAAAAATCTAGGGAGTTTTCGGATAGGTCTTAAAACAAATTTGTTGTGCTATGTAAAAATCTTTGAGGCATGAGGATCAAACTTTATAGAATAAGAATTGAAGAGGTTAATAGCTGTATCACGATTATTTGCTTAGATCAAATCCAAATTATTCGTAGTTGAATAGCTTGCAGATATTCGCGCACAGATAAAGGCTTCGAACGGCAGCGTAGTAGGCGAAACCTAGGGAGGCCAATCAGTTTATCGATACCGACAAAGGGTCTAGAGCTGAGATGCGATCGCCTCAGCCAATCAATCATTCTGCAATTTTTTGAGAATTCAACTATGCTTTAAACTCAACTATTATTACAAGTTTCATCAGGACAGTAACACAGCAGTATTTGTTATTAATGTCATCTAGCTAAAGACATAGTTTTAAGACGCATTGACTCAATTATTGACCTTACTTTTTAACCGGAGATGAGCAAATGAACAGACCACAATCCTTAGTCAAACAAAGCGAATTGCCTGATCGACTAGTACTTGACTACAAAACGACCGAAGAACTGGGACGGGCTGATGAATTGTGGCTTGATCCCCATGCTCATCAGGTTAGAGGGTTGACTAGCCAATCAGGATTCTGGAACAAGAAAACCCGTGCGTTTACATGGGAGCGCATTAAAACCATCGGCAAAGACAGCATATTGGTAGACAGCGAAGGGATTGAAACTCCTGTCAAAAAACCTGAGGACGTGAAACCCATCATTGGTCACGAGCTGTGGACTGATGCAGGAAGTAAGGCAGGCCACGTCGTTGACTATCTGATCGATCCAGAAACTGGCAAGATTGCTTACTATCTGTTCCGTTCAGATGGATGGAGTGGTCTTATGGAGGGCATTTATGCACTGTCACCCTCTGCCATTTCGAGCATTGGAAGTAAACGTCTTATCGCAGATGACACTGCGGTTCGTGAGAGTGAGAAGTATGCCGAAGGGTTAGAAGAAAGACTGCACGCCGCTCAAGAATTTTTGAAACAGGATTTAGAGAAAACTAAAGGAGATTGGGACGTTGCCCAGCAAAAGGGGCAGGCGATCGCCGAGCAGGTCAAGGAAAAGACTCAAACAGTCACCGAGCAACTCAAAGACTCATTGGCTCAATCAGATTCGCCCCCAGACGCGACGCAATCATCAGACAACAGCTCCGAATCGGATACAGCCGATGAGCGCAAAACCACTAATGTTTAGCAGTTGATTGTATTTCTACAGGTGTTTTCATAGACGGAGGTAATCATAATGAATGATCGTCCTAACCAATCTCATGACACAGAGCAAACTACCGATCAGGCTGCTGCGGTGAATGGACAAAATTCGACCTTAGCCACGGGCGATCGCCCTGGATCGAGAGAAGAACATTTAGAAGACCGCATCCACCAGGTACTAGAGCAAAAGCTCATTTCATTATTGGATAACGAAAGTACCAATCGAGAAATTCATTGGCTCAGACGGCAGGTCAACTGGTCGATTGGTTTCTTAGTTGCGTTGATTATTGTGCTGGGTGGAGCCTTTACATGGTTTGCCTATCGGCTGCAAACCCGAGTGCAACCCACATCGCAAACGGCGGCTCCTAGTGAAATTGCTCCCGAAGATTTAGAGCAGCTTGAGCAGTTTCAAACTGAGATTCAAAGCCAGATTCAAACACTGGGCGATCGCATCCCAGAGAATCTGCCAGAAACCCTCAGCACCAATCAAGACCAACTTCAATCTGTCTCAGAACGGCTTGCCACCATGGAAAGTGCAGTCAATGAAAATCAGCAGTCATTAACTGATTTAGAAACATCGGTTAATGACTTGAATGAATCTCTGCAGCTTGGCGAGCGCGGCTTGTCTAACTTACAGCAAGAATCTGACTCAGATTCGAGTTCGAGATAGATTTTAGCGATATAGCCTTACGCTCCCGCGTTAAGACGTTAAACGTGTGGTGAGCCCCCGCGGCGCAGGGGCTCACCACACAAACCTAAGTCCGTAGGACTATAGCACCCAACTCTAACCATCGGTATGACGAATCCTAGGGAGGATACACAGCACTCCAACGGTACGTCATGCCATTTTCCTATTACCTCACTTGTCTAAAGGCGCTACGCCTGCCAAGTCTAAAATCTGCGGAATCAAGTCTTCACGCCGCACTGCCATCATGTGAACCCCTTGGCAAAGCTGCTGCGCAAGTTTTACTTGCTCTGCGGCAATCTTCATGCCTTCTTTCAACGGCTCTGATGAATGGTCTAATCGATCAATGATGGCGTCGGGAATGTGGACACCGGGAACGTTGCGGTTGATAAACCGAGCATTTTTTGCAGATTTTAATAGAAATATTCCTGCCAGAATGGGTTTATTTGTATTCGTGGCGATCTGCGTCATAAACTTTTCGAGGCGATCGAAGTCTGAGATGAGCTGGCTTTGGAAAAACTGAGCGCCCGCCTCCAGTTTACGCTCAAACCGACGCTGCAATCCTGACCAGCTTGGGCTTTGCGGATCAACTGCTGCTCCTGCAAAGAGGTCAGTTGCGTCATCGGATAACGGTTTTTCGTTAAAGTCTAGACCTTGGTTGAGCGTGTCGATTAGCTTCAATAA
This sequence comes from Elainellaceae cyanobacterium, assembly GCA_051162585.1. Taxonomy (GTDB): domain Bacteria; phylum Cyanobacteriota; class Cyanobacteriia; order CAZCXK01; family CAZCXK01; genus DBGGTD01. Next base: position 126 of record DBGGTD010000037.1, on the reverse strand, counting down.
CCGCACAGACTCCATTTCAAACACTGATTTTGCTTTAGGATGGTCGCCCGCTTTCACCGGGTCGCCAGTAAGCGCTAAGATGTTGCGGATGCCTAATGCCTGGGCTCCCATCAAGTCAGCTTGGAG
>DBGGTD010000036.1:0-8044 GCA_051162585.1 Elainellaceae cyanobacterium | reverse complement strand
GGTTACCTAGTGAAGCCTATGTAGGTGCTAATTTTTTAGAGCTTGAACGCAAATTCATCTTTGCTCGAACATGGGTTTGTGTAGGGCTTGCTACAGACATACCAAAAGCTGGAGATATGGTGCCCGCTGATGTAGCAGGTTTACCTATTGTTTTGGTGCGCGATCGCCAAGGAATACTTCGTGCCTTCCACAACATTTGCTCCCATCGCGGCTTACAGCTTGTGACCAAGCCTTGTAACAATCCTTCTCGCATTCACTGTCCTTACCACGCTTGGACGTACGACTTAGAGGGCAAGCTTCGCAAAACCCCTCATTTTGGTGGCTACGGACAGGAAACCTACAAAGGGTTTGATCGAGATGCTAAGAGCCTTCAACCCATTCGCATCGATCAGTGGCTTGATTTTATTTTTGTAAATCTGTCGGGCGATGCACCGCCGCTAGCAGACTATCTTGCACCCGTGACCCGGCGGTGGGCACACTATGACTTTTCCCAACTCCGCTATGGTGGCGAACTCGGCTTTGAAATGCAGGCGAACTGGAAACTCGCGGTTGAAAACTTTTCCGAAAGCTACCATTTACCAACGGCTCATCCTCAACTCAACACCTGCTCCCGCATGGAGGATCACTACGGATTTGACGTAGGAGAAAGCCACGTTGGGCAAGGCAGCAGTCTCTACAAACGCGGTTCGGTCAATGGAACAGCGCTGCCCACATTTACTAATCTGTCTCAAGACCAGATGACCCGTGCTGAATATGTGGCACTTTTTCCTAATCTAATGGTAGGAGTCCACCCTGATTACTTTATTGGACTGATGGTCAACCCGATTGCGCCCGATCGCTCCAAAGAAAGGCTTGCTTTCTATTTTGTTGGAGATGATGCTCTAACGCCTGAATTTGAGCAAGTGCGAGATTTGGCGATCAATCTTTGGAAGATTACGAACGAAGAAGACATTGAAATGGTCGAGCGCATGCAAATCGGGCGTATGTCTCTTGTCTTTGATGGCGGATGTTTTTCTCCGGCCTTAGAAACCACCGTTCAGCATTTTCAACGCCTGATCACCCAGTGGATGAATCCAACGCCTCCCACAATTCAGTCTGCAACGGCTTAGTGTGTCGATTCAATCCTTCTACCCTGCTATTTAGCCATATACGGCTTCTGGAGAACTGCTATGAAAACCCATGCCAAGCTTGTCGTTATCGGTGCCGGAATTGTCGGATGCAGCACAACCTATCATCTCGCTAAGTTGGGTTGGCAAGACATTATTGTGATCGATCAAGGACCTCTGTTTGCCACTGGAGGCTCAACATCTCACGCTCCCGGTCTTGTCTACCAAACCAATTCGTCTAAAATGCTGGCTCAACTCGCGAAGTATACTGTTGAGCTGTATGGGCAACTACAAACGGCTGAAGGTCCTGCGTTTTATTCAGTCGGGGGCATGGAAGTTGCCTACACTGAAGCCCGTTGGGACGAGCTCAAGCGCAAGTTAGGCTTTGCAAAATCATGGGGCATTGAAGGGGCCACACTGTTGACTCCAGAGCAGGCACACGAAAAAAATCCACTCATTGATGCAACTAAAATCATCGGAGCTTATTTTGTTCCATCCGATGGCATTGCCAAAGCAGTCCGAGCGGCTGAAGCGCTAGCCACGGATGCCATTGAGCAGGGTGCTGCTGAGTTCCATGGCCACACCACTGTTTTAGACATTGAAGTAGAACAGGGAACCGTCAAAGCCGTTGTAACCAATCAAGGACGCATCGAAACTGAAAAAGTTTTAGTTTGTGCGGGCATTTGGGGACCTCGTATCGGACGCATGGTAGATGAGGTGATTCCGCTTGTTCCTGTGCAACACCAGTACGCTAAAACCTCCCCCATTCCCGAATTAGCCGGAGAAACCGAAGAGGTGGTGCATCCGATTATACGCCACCAAGACCATTCCATGTATTTCCGGCAGCACGGAGACTGCTATGGCATTGGCTCATATCAGCATGCCCCCTTGTTAGTCGACCCGGATGACATCTTGTCGCCCAAGGATGCGCCTGTGATGCCGTCGGTCAAACCGTTCATACAAGAACATTTTGAGAAGGCATGGCAATCGACGGTTGAACTATTGCCTGTACTCGCTCAAGCCGAAGACCTACCTTACAAAATCAACGGCATGATGTCATTTACACCTGACAGTATGCCTGTGATTGGAGAATCTCTGAATGCCAAAGGCTTCTGGATTGCTGAAGCGGTTTGGGTTACCCATGCAGGCGGTGTCGGTAAAGTCGTTTCTGAACTGATGACCACTGGCGTTCCCAGCATCGATATTCATGAAGCCGATCTATATCGCTTTCCTGATGTTGCTAAAAGCAAAGAGTATGTTTGGGCGAGCTGTGCTCAGCAATATCGCGAAGTGTATGACATTATTCATCCCCTCGATCAGCAAACCCATTCTCGCAATTTGCGCGTCAGTCCCTTCTATCCTCGTTTGAAAGATCTAGGAGCTGTCTTCTTCACGAGTGCAGGATGGGAACGTCCTCAGTGGTTTGAATCCAATGCGTATCTGTTAGAGACTTATAAGGTTCGCGATCGCCACGGGTGGAGCGCAAAGAACTGGTCACCGATTCAGGGGGCTGAGCACCTAGCAACCCGTGAAGCAGCAGCCCTGTATGATTTGACTCCCTTCACCAAGCTAGAGGTGACTGGCGAAGGCGCATGTGCTTTTCTTCAGCGGTTATGCGCCAATCAAATCGACAAGCCCGTTGGCAAAGTCATCTATACGTCGATGCTGGATGAGAACGGCGGCATCATGTGTGACCTGACGGTCAGCCGATTGGGAGACAATCGGTTTTGGGTCGTTACAGGAGGCTCGGTCGGCGGACATGATCTTGCCTGGATGATGTCGCATTGTCCTACAGATGGGTCGGTTCGCATTAATGATGTTTCCGCTAGCTACTGCTGCGTTGGATTGTGGGGTCCCCATGCTCCTGAAGTCTTGCAATCTGTGACCACTTCAGATGTCTCACTGGAAAGCTTTCCGTTCTTCAGTGCCCAGCAGATTTACATCGGCACGACTCCGGCTCTGGCGGTGCGAGTGTCCTATGTAGGCGAGTCAGGTTGGGAAATCTATGCCCCCACCGAGTCTGGCTTGAACTTGTGGGATACGCTTTGGGAAGCCGGACATCCACTCGGGCTGATTGCCGCAGGAGGCGGAGCGTTTGAATCGCTGCGCTTAGAGAAGGGCTATCTGCTCTGGGGGGCTGATATCCATACGGAATATGACCCTTATGAAGCAGGATTGGGCTTTGCTGTGAAACCCAATAAGGGAGACTTTGTTGGTCGTGAGGCACTACTTCAGCGCAAAGAAAATGCCACGCGCAAGCTCTGTTATTTGACTCTGGATAATCCGAATGCGATCGCACTCGGGAAAGAGCCGATTCTCTCGGGTGATCAGGTTGTAGGCTATGCAACCAGCGCAGGCTATGGTCACAGCATTGGTAGAACTGTGGTGTATGCTTATTTGCCGTTGGAGTATGCCAAGGCGGGCATTCAGGTTGAGGTGGAATACTTTGGCGATCGCCATGCAGCGACAGTTGCGCCAAAAGCACTACTCTAGGTGCGACATAATCCACAGACCGAAATCGCGACTGATGTAGAGTTCTGACTGCTAACTAGCTCACATGTGCCCTATGTTGAAATTCTCGCTAGAAGTCACCCCAAACGCCAACATTGAGGAAATTCCTTCCTCGGTTCGAGATGTTTCAATCGCATTTCTGCCCGGACGAAACGAGCGAGATGTGATCGAGCAAGCTCAACGACTGTGTGAGGCAGGATTTAACCCAGTGCCCCATATTCCTGCACGCAGCGTCCGGCATAGTTGCCATCTCAGAAGCTTTGTTCAGCAGCTCAGAGAAGCAGCTCACGTCCAACAAGTTCTCATTATTGGAGGGAGTTGTGAGCCCATTGGAGACTTTACGTCGAGTCTGCAACTGCTCGAAACTGGACTATTTAATGGCATGAAGGTGGGCATGGCGGGGCATCCGGAAGGCACTCCCTACTTGAGTGATGACGAATGCGATGCCGTCTTGCTGCAAAAAAATCAGTTCGCTGAGGCGATGGGGATTGACATGTACATTGTCAGCCAATGGACGCTGAATCCAAATTCAATTCTAGATTGGCTCCAGCGCATTCAGTCCCTTAATCAACTCCCGATTCACATCGGCATTCCAGGACCTGCATCTGTTACCTCGCTGATGAAGTTTGCAGCGATTTGCGGGGTGAAAAACAGCATGACGGCGCTGAGACATCAGGGCAAAAATCTAACACAGCTAATGATGACTCAAACTCCTGATAGTCTAGTTGATCAGCTTCAAGAGCATGTCGAGCAGTTTCATATTTATCCCTTTGGCGGACTGCCCAAAACTCGCAAATGGTTAGAAACTCGCGTGGCTGAGCAGCACCATTCAGTCCTAATTCGATGCTGATTGAGGGCATTTCACATCGCCGCTTTTGGGTGCATATCCACCATTACTTTGAACTATCGGGTGTGTCATATGGCAATCAGCGTCTTCGAACTATTCAAAATTGGCATTGGCCCATCGAGTTCTCACACGGTTGGCCCCATGAGAGCCGCGCTGCAATTCGTCACTGGGTTAGAGAACGATGGCACATTAACAGATGTTCGCTGGATTAAAGCAGAGCTGTTTGGTTCTCTAGGCGCAACAGGCAAAGGACACGGCAGCGACAAAGCAGTACTTTTAGGACTTGAAGGGGAAGCCCCTGACCTGATCAATCCTGAATGTATCGAAGTGCGACTTGCTCAAATCCGAAACGAAGGACGATTGCGGCTGTTGGGCACTCATACCATTGAATTTCATGAGGCAGACCATCTCGTCTTTCATTGGCGATCGCTCCCTTATCATCCTAATGGCATGTGTTTCACCGCCTATGATGGCGCTAAAACTGCGATCGCCCATCACGTCTACTATTCTGTGGGAGGGGGATTTGTCGTCAATGAAGAATCAATGGAGGGCGATCGCCTGCAACCCGATCAAACCCCCATTCCCTATCCATTCAAAACCGCTCTGCAACTACTCGAACTCTGTCAGCACCATCACCTGTCTATTAGCCAGCTTATGCTCGAAAACGAGAAAAGCTGGCGTTCTGAAACCGAGATTCGTGACGGGTTGCTCCAGATTTGGACAGTCATGCAAGAATGTGTGAAGCGGGGCTGCCACACGGAGGGAATTTTGCCGGGTGGGCTGAAGGTGAAGCGTCGAGCCGCTGATCTGTATTCGAAGCTCAGCAGCCGACCTGAAGCCTCCATGCGTGACCCCTTGAACGTCATGGACTGGGTCAACCTGTATGCGCTAGCAGTCAATGAAGAAAATGCAGCGGGGGGTCGGGTTGTTACGGCTCCAACTAACGGGGCGGCTGGGATTATTCCAGCAGTGATGCACTATTACGATCGCTTTTGTCATAGTCCGTGCCCCGATGGAATCGTCCGATTCCTGCTGACGGCTGGGGCGATCGCCCTGCTCTATAAAGAAAATGCCTCGATTTCAGGTGCAGATGTGGGCTGTCAGGGCGAGGTGGGCGTGGCCTGCTCAATGGCAGCAGGCGCACTCGCTGAAGTTATGGGCGGTACTCCAGAGCAGGTAGAAAATGCTGCCGAAATCGGCATGGAGCATAATTTAGGACTGACCTGCGATCCCATTGGAGGGCTTGTGCAAGTACCCTGCATTGAACGTAATGCCATGGGTGCGATGAAAGCGATCAACGCTGCTCGCATGGCGTTGAGAGGTGATGGTACCCACTATGTGCCGCTCGACAAAGTCATCAAGACGATGCGAGACACTGGAGCCGACATGCATGTGAAATACAAAGAGACTGCCCGGGGTGGTCTGGCAGTCAACGTCATTGAATGTTGAGGAATGGGTGTAAACGCGCGATCGCGGAGTTTACGATCGAAGTGGGCAATCATAGCAATTACTTGCGATTTCTGTAATACCGCCATACTTCCGCCTTTTTATCGAGCGGATACTTTGAGTTTCTAGCCGATATCCAACGAGTTGGCATCACCATTCTTAAACCAAAATTCGATTTCAGAGGTTTCCTGCTCAAAGCGAGCCGCATGAGTGACTCCCGATGGAACATGATACCAATCGCCTTCAGTGTAGTAGCTTTCTTGGCCATCCATGATTAAGATGAGTTCCCCCTGAGTAATCACGCCCACATTATCAGTGGTATGGGTATGAGGCGGAATTTTTGTGCCAGCAGGATAGGTCGCAAACAAAACATTGCAATCGTTGGCAACCAACTTAAATGCGTCAAAAGGTCCATCAAACTTTGGCAGTGACTGGATTTGCTTTGGGAAATGTGTCACTGTGCTCTCCTCCAGGCTGGGTGGATTTTAGGTGGATTTTTTTAACCTATCGAGTCATCAATACCATGGATTCAAATCATCTGGGGGAAAATCTAAACGCTTCCCATAAAAAAGCCCTGGGCTATCCCAAGGCTAATACCAATTCTCGATTTTTGATTTTGGATGAATAGGCACAAGCCCTGATTGGATTCCAGCCTGTTTATCTGTAGCCATGCAACGAGTGACAAGTCGCCACGTAATGCTAATTTTGGTCGGCTACATCGGGTTGGGGAAGAGAATCAAGATTTTCTGATTGAGCCACCTGCACACCAATAATGTGGTCGATTAAGTCGCGGGCGTGTTGGGCTTCCTCCAATCGACTTCTATAAGAACTATGGAGTGACGCATACTTACTCAAGCCTTTCAGCGATGTCTTGATGGTTTCTAGCTCTTCTTCAGAGAGCAGTTCGCCATCCAGCATTTTCTGAAATAGTTCCAAGCTTTCAATCGATTTCCTTTCTTTGCATAGTTTTAGCTGAACGTCTGCAAGCCCTTGGAGTTTACGAATCGCATCATTGATTGACTCAGACGTATACTGCTCTCCAGCCCCCGGCTTGGGACTGCTGCTGGAGTGATTGCTAATATCATGACTGGAATTAGGTTTAGCAGTATTGGTGGCACTGCCATTCGCGTTGCTGTTCGTATCGCGGGTCGTCTGGTTGGTTGTCTGATTTGGAGGATTACTGAGCACTTTATTCTTTGGATTCATATGACGTTATCCTGAACGGAGCATCCACAGCAATCATAGTACAAATGCTCTGTTAATCAATGCATAATAGACGAATAGCCACGGCGTTAGTCACCAAAATAGTTTCCCACATAATTAGATGCGCCGTTGATATTCCCCTAGACTGGAGATTTTAAGCTGAATACATAGAGTTAGATCATGTCAACTAAGCTCATACGGTTCGATGTTCAAACTCTTCTGGAATGGGCTTAACCAATCGCTCAATTAAAGCTCAACTGCTTTTTCAGAATCTCACTCAGATGGATGCGATTCTTGTAAATATTTTTGTCAATTGCTGGGAGTGATATAGTCCTACGGACTCAGGTTTGTGTGGTGAGCCCCCGCGGCGCGCGTTAGGGCTATATAAGAGGAAATCTTGAGAACTGTATGCAACGTTCCGTGAACAAAGGCTCATGGTTCAGGCTTGGAGGTTCACGATTGCGGTCCTGAGGTCGAAGTTTCAGGCTTTGAGTTTGAAACTTCGTGTTCTGAGGTCAAAGTTTCGCCTTCCAAGCTCGGAGTTTGGAGATCTGAACTCGAAGTTCCGTGTTCTAAGGTCGAAGTTTCGAGCTTTGAGGTTGAAGTTTCGAGCTTTGAGGTTGAAGTTTCGTGTTCTGAGGTTGAAGGGTGAGGGTTGGAGGGCGTCCTCCATTTCTTACACCTGATTTTTATATGTCTTGCTAGCATAATCTCACAAGAGAACATCTTCTTTAGAGAAATATGTCTTTCCTGGTTCATGGACAGCCCATCAATGCTGAAGAGATAGAACGCATTGTCAGTCGAGAATTTTCTCCAGAGAGGTTTGTGCTGCTTTGTAACTCTGTTGCCTGGGCTTCTACCGGGAAAGAATGCTCCTCGTTACCTTCTTTTACTGAGCGTATCTATGTTCCAGACGGAGGCAGAGATGCAG
>DBGGTD010000035.1:0-4592 GCA_051162585.1 Elainellaceae cyanobacterium | reverse complement strand
GACCAGTACATAGGTGACAATACCGGACATTGCCAGGAGAGCACTCAGTAGATTAGCAAATGTGGTGAGCAGACAAAATGAAAGCGTCGCTAATGTGACCGCAAAAATCAGAGCATCGCGAGGCTGAATTCGCCCAGACGGAATAGGGCGATGACGAGTGCGCTCCATCTCGTAGTCAATATCGCGGTCATAGAGGCAGTTAATTGTATTGGCAGAACTTGCTGCAAAGGTGCCGCCCAACAGCGTCACGAATAACAGCGCTGGGTCAACTTGACCGTCTGAAGCAATCCACATACTGCCTGCTGTTGTGATCAGCAGCAGCAGAATGATTTTGGGTTTTGTTAACTGCCAGTAGCTATGAATGACTTGCAGAGGATTGTGATGATGACGAGGGGGGGTCGTCAGAAGTGTTTCGTGCATTAGATCAATATCCTAACGGGTATTCTTCGAGTAAAAAGAGCAATCAAATAGAGCGTGCAGAGATTGCAAAGATCGTGCGGAGACTGAGAGTTTATGGAAAATGGATGCCAAGTCGCACATCCGGTTGGCCCGACTGGCTGTGGATTAGACACTGAAGACGCTTGGCTAAATGTGGCCTGACAACCATAAGAGATTATGAAGAGAGATTATGAACTCTGAAGCCTCGATGTGGAGCGATCGCGCAGAGATATTACCGCAAGGCAAATAAGCGTGCCAAACAAAGCCGCCCCGACCGCCTGATGAGAAACCGTCAGCACCTCAACCTGGAGGTGTAAGCGGAATGTTAAAACACCCAAGAGAATCTGTATTACCAGAAACAGCCCTGCCAAATTTGCTAAGCGCCGTGTATATGGAGCCAAACTAGGGGTTCGCCATGCCCAAACTCCCACAACCAAGACCGACACACTAGCCGGAACCACTCCAATCAGATGGCTATTCATGACGGTACATAGGCTAGAGAGACTCAAACATTGATGAAGCGCCCAGCGTGATCCGACCAAACCACCTGAAAGACTTTGTAGATAAACCAGGATGGCTGCTACCAAGCTAATCCACGGGAGCACTGTATTCGCATTAGCTTCATTACCAGCATGGCGTTGAGGAAGCAGCAACGTACCTGCAATGAGCAGTGTGGCGAAAAATAATAGAGCCGTTCCGAGGTGAGCGGTAACGATGTCAAATCTAAGCAACTCGGTCACGGTCAGCCCGCCTAGCAATCCTTGAAAACAAACGAGTCCTAATGCCAATGTAGAAACCCAGGGAAGCCATCGTGGCAGAACGTTTCGATGCCACCAGCTAAGCCCCGTGAGGGCGATCGCCATAATGCCAATTAGAGCAGCATCGAGTCGGTGAAACCATTCGAGAAAAACTTGCAGATTCATCTGCTGAGTCGGAATCAGCGTGCCGTAGCACAGAGGCCAATCCGGACATGCTAAACCCGCATTCATAACTCGCGTTGCACTCCCGATCGCCATCAAAATAAATGTGGCGATCGCCATCTTCCAAATAAGCCCACGAATGAGCTGCTGTGCTTTTGATTCACCCTGAAAACCAGAAAACGATTGGGAGCTTGAAATAGCAGGCATTGAATCAGAATGTAGAGCAGAATCAGCCACCGCCGTAAAACCTCCTTAGACAAATTTCTTAAGAAAATCTTTGTTATTGATACCCAATCTCAAGAATTTCGCCAATACAAAATAGATGCATCAATCCGTGTGTTAACAACGCTTAAATCCGAAAAAAATCTGCCGTAAACGCAGGTGCAAAATGCAAAGGTGCAAAATGCAACGAAAACTCTGAAGAGGCCACAGCGTTTAGGTCAACAACACAACCAAAGATTTCAACCAATTTTAAGCTAACCAGAATCTGCTCAGCAGATACAATCCTTTAGCATCAATATGATGAATCGAGTTATTGATCAAGTCACGGACAGAATACACCATGTACACAATAGAAATGTTAACAAAATCCTGAGCAACTGCTCATAACGTCTCAATGGGTTTAAAAATTCACAATTCAGCGTGATCAAAGCGTGATCAAATTGTCATAGCCAAATATCCATCGCGTCACATCTTAATAATCGCTTTGGGTTCGCATCGACCCGAAAAAATCTGTTATGAAACTAAACATTGCGAAATATTGAGACTGAGTTCATTCCTGAGCTAAGTTGCAGGATCGAAAGTTGAAGAAAATGCTAAAAAATGGTGAGTCTAGCGTGTACCCCCCTGCTAAATCGAAAACACTGCCTTAACGTAGTAGATGTGACAAACCTGTTAATCAAAGAATAAATCTCGACTCATTGTGAAAATTCCAAGCAATATTCTTGCAATGCTCGCTGGTATAAGCCTGACGCTAGTGAGCCTATGGTACGGACAGAACCACGGCCTGCTCCCTGTTGCGGCATCAGATGAGGCAGAGCTCGTCGATGGGCTTTTTAACACCATGATGACTGTCTCAGTTGGATTGTTTTTGTTAGTCGAGGGCATATTGGTTATCTCGATTTTCAAGTTTAGGCGCAAGCCCGGTGACGATACTGACGGACCTCACATTGACGGCAATATTCCGCTAGAAATTGTCTGGACTGCAATTCCAGCGGTGATTGTTTTGGTGATTGGGGTCTACAGCTTCGAGGTTTACAACCGCTTGGGAGGGTTTGATCCAGATGCCGCCAGCGATCCTGGGATTACTCAAGTGGCGATGATGCCCGGACAGAGTGCTATTGGACCCTTCATCAATGCGTCTGACCAGTCAGCTTCGCGATCTCGTCGGTTGGCGCTTGGGGTGGGTGCATCTCCTGATACGTCATCGGCTAGTCCAGATTTGATGGTTGATGTCAAGGGGTTGCAATATGCTTGGATATTTACTTACCCCGATAGCGGTGTGATCTCTGGCGATTTGCATCTTCCTGTCGATAAAGATATTCGGCTCAACATTGTTGCTGAAGATGTTCTTCATGCTTTCTGGTTGCCAGAGTTTCGCCTCAAACAAGATGCAATCCCTGGACGAGAAGCTGAGCTGCGATTTACTCCGCGTCGAGTCGGCGAATATCCGGTTATCTGTGCCGAGCTCTGTGGGGCCTATCATGGGGCGATGGTAACCAAGCTCTATGTTCAGCCCCAAGATGAGTTTGATGCCTGGTTGCAAGAACAAGTTGCTGCTCAAGAGGATGGAAATGCGATCGCCTCAAATCTCGAACCTCGAACCAGCGATGAGCGTCTTGCTCCGTATGTTAGTCAGATGGGTCTAGAAGATGTTGCAGCAAGTTTGCTCGAGGCTCATCCGGCAGGCCATGGCGGTTCAGGATTAGACGATTTTCAACGCCTTGCTCAGCACATATCGCCATCTGCATAGCCTTTGTTCAGTTGACAATCGTCTGCCCGCTTTCTCCGTCATGCCCCATTTTCGTAACATCAATCCTAAGCTTTGAGTTATGACACAAGCAGAAATGCAATCTCCCACCCAGCCTTCTCAGAAGGAAGACCATGTCCAGCACGAGGAGCGCAAGTGGTGGCACTACTTTACCTTCAACACCGACCATAAGGTCATTGGCATTCAGTATTTGGTGACGTCCTTCATTTTCTACTTCATTGGAGGTGCCCTCGCCACTGCAATGCGAACGGAGTTGGCAACCCCAGAATCTGACTTCGTGACGCCAGAGTTTTACAACAACCTGCTGACCATGCACGGCACAATCATGATCTTTTTGTGGATCATTCCTGCCGGAGCCGGACTTGCTAATTACCTGATCCCGCTTATGGTGGGAGCTCGGGACATGGCATTTCCCAAAATGAATGCTCTCGCGTTCTGGCTCATTATTCCAGCAGGGTTAACCCTGGTCGGTAGCTTTTTCCTGGAAGCTCCTCAGGCGGGTTGGACTTCCTACCCGCCCTTGAGCCTTGTTACGGGAAAAGTCGGAGAAGGCATCTGGATTTTTAGCCTATTGACGTTAGGCACCTCCTCGATTTTGGGTGCTATTAACTTTGTGGTCACCATTTTGAGAATGCGGGTGCCCAGTATGGGCCTGAATGATATGCCTCTGTTTTGCTGGTCAATGTTAGCAGCTGCAGGGCTCATTCTCATCGGCACACCTGTTTTGGCAGGGGCTTTGATTTTACTCGCCTTTGACTTGTTAGCCGGAACCGCCTTTTTTAACCCCAGCGGAGGCGGTGACCCAATTGTGTATCAGCACATGTTCTGGTTTTACTCGCATCCCGCGGTTTACATCATGGTTTTGCCTCTTTTTGGGGCAATTTCAGATATTCTGCCTGTTCATGCGCGGAAGCCGATTTTTGGCTATCGGGCGATCGCCTATTCGAGTCTGGCGATCAGCTTCTTGGGGCTGATTGTGTGGGCGCACCATATGTTCACGAGTGGAACTCCTGCCTGGTTGCGAATGTTTTTTATGATCACCACCATGATCATCGCCGTTCCGACTGGGATCAAGGTATTTGGCTGGCTCGCCACCATTTGGGGAGGCAAGCTTCGCCTCAACAGTGCCATGCTTTTCGCAATGGGCTTTATTGCCGTCTTCGTAATCGGTGGGATCAGCGGCGTTATGGTGGCGTCTGTGCCGTTTGATATTCATGTCCACGACACATATTTCATCGTTGCCC